>JBBRVV010000197.1:0-4647 GCA_038246525.1 Pseudanabaenales cyanobacterium | reverse complement strand
GGTAATGATTAGTCGAACTAGAAATATGGGGATCATGCGCGGACAAGAACAGAATCTGGGCGTATTGACTTTCTTTGAGCGTGATCCAAGCGTAAAACCTGGCGATATTGTTGTGACCTCTCCCCATAGTGGACTTTTCCCGCCTGGCATTCCTGTTGGGAGAGTGCGCTCAATCAACCTCAATCGTCAACCTGCTCCCGAAGCCATAATTGAATTCTCGGTACCTTTGGGGCAGTTGGAATATGTAAAAATTTTGCCCTTTGATCCGCCTGAGTAATCCTGAGTAATTATGCGCCATGATAATATTCTGGGATTAGTGGGAGCGCTAATTTCCCTGCTGGTGTGTATTTTGGCATTACCTCTGCGCTTGCCAGGTATGACTTTAATGGATATAGCCCCAAATTGGCTACTGATCTGGCTAGTCACCTGGAGCCTAAATCGTCCCGTGTTGATTGCGATCGCTACGGGAATTGCTTTAGGTTTGCTGCAAGATGGGATGACGATCACCGACAGCCAAGCTTTAATTCCTACCCATACGATTGGTTTAGCGATCGCGGCGGGATTGACAGCACTTTTACAAAAACAACGCTATATCCAGGAAGATTTTATATCTGTCGCTCTAATTGTATTTGGCATGGCAGTTTTGGTTGAGACCATAATTGCGATTCAGCTTTCCTTGTTTGGCTGGAGTCTGGATCAGGTATGGATGCTACATCAGCGAATTGCTTTGACTTCGGCGATTTTATCTAGCCTCTGGTCGCCTGCGTTGCATTTTCCGATGAGTCGGTTTTGGCGCTGGCTGGACAAATAAATCATTTAATTTGCCAAAATTCTTGGATGCTTTGATTGATATAAGCGATCGCATTAGTCATGCCGTGATCGGTCTCTAAAATTTCTAACTGTGTATTTGCCCGTCCTTGAGCAAACTCTTGGCTTAACTGATAGGGCACAACTATATCCTGTCTGCCATGTAAAATCAAAATTGGGATCTCTGGCGGTTTGATCCCAGATAGATTTAGGGCATCTGCCAAAAATTCATAACCAAGTCCCACCCGATTCATTTGTCCGAAATGTTCAAATTCTTTAGTACCTGAACTTTGCCAGGCGGCGATCGCTTCTTTGCCGAGATAATCACTAAAATGTTTGCCGAAGTCGAAGGCAGGTGCCAGTAAGAATAAACTTTTAACATTAGGATTAACGGCAGCCCATAGAGTTGCCAAGTAGCCACCCAAACTCGAGCCAGCGATCGCTAAATCTGAGTCACCAAATGAATTTTGTAAAAAAGCTAACTGCTTAGAAAGGGTAATGGTAGAAAAATTTCCCAGATTCAGGTCGGGAAGCTCTAACTTTAAGCCAAGATGGGCAAATTCAGTTTTGAGGTATTGCGCCTTAAAAGATTTGGGGCTGGAGGCAAAGCCATGAAGATAAATAAATTTCACTGGATTTTCTGAGAATTTTTTAGGATTTTCTGAGCTTATCTTGTTGGGCAACACTGAGATTGTTAATCACATTCCAAACTTTCGCGCGTAGCTCGTCCCGTAATTGGATTTGTGCCTGTAGCGGTCTCACACAACTCTTGGCGCACATTGTCTCGCAGATCGACATCCGTAAAGTCTGCCCCATCAATTTTTACTTTACGAAAGGCAGTACCGTAGGCAAAAGCGCCCTCTAGATTGGCATTAGTCAAATCTGTATGATCCATGCGGGCAGTGTCAAGGGTGGCAAAGCTAAGATTGGCATCGCTAAAGTCAGCATCGCTCATGTCTGCGCCAAATAAACTTACGCCATTCAAGTTTGCCTTGAGAAACTTTGTGCGACGCAACACCGCTTTGTTGAATTGGGAACCCTTCAGGTTTTTGCCGCTAAAGTCCATATCGGTCAATACTTGTTTGTCAAAATCTTCGGCGATCGCCCTGTCAGAAAATCCTAAAAATAGCCCAGAAAAAATGCTGAAGGAAATTAATAAACAGAGGCAAGCGGCAAGACAGAATTTTTTGATGTTCATTTTTTTAAGATTCAGCACAAAGGTAATTCTTGCACAAAACTTATACCCAAATTTTAGCGCGTTGCCTGATCGCGATTTGACTCTACTAAAACGGAAGGAAGCAATATCACAAAGCTTTAGGACACTGCAACAAAAGATTACAATAGACCGAGGGCATGAATTTGTGGAGATCAGTTTTGGTTCCTATTCGTCAGTTAATCATAGTTACGAGCCTCAGTTTGATTGGATTCTTACCAACATTTTTCGGCACCAGTCAGCCTTCCAACCTAGCAGCAGAAACTAGAACAGAATCTGAAGAACAATCAAATATTCGCGTTTATCAATTAGCCAGCCCCGCAGTGGTTTCGATTCGCACAGAGAGCGGTAATGGTAGCGGTACAATTATCGATCCTACGGGCTTGGTTTTGACTAGCGGTCATGTAGTGCGCGGCGCAAATAAAATTACCGTGAGCTTAGCCAACCAGCAACGTTATCAAGCACAAGTAATCGCAATTAGTCGTAATCCAGATTTGGCTTTAATTAAACTTCAGGATGTGAAGTCTAGCTTGCCTGCGATCAAACTCAGTAAATCAGAACAGGTGTTGGTAGGGCAGCGAGTTTTTGCGATCGGCGATCCTTTTGGCCGCTTTGCTGGCACTTTGACCACAGGAATTATTAATCGCATTGATCGCGATCGCCAACTTTTACAAACTGATGCGGTAATTAATCCTGGCAATTCTGGTGGACCACTTCTGAATAGTCAAGCAGAACTAATTGGCGTAAACACTTCCATTTTTACCACGAATCGTGACACCCGCACTGGGATTGGTTTTGCGATTTCGGTTGATACGGCTCAGGTATTTATCAAAGCGGTGCAAACAGGCAAATTTGTGGATCGTAGCCCTGAGCCAATCGCTTCCATTATTGCGCTAGATGGGAAAACTATTTTTAATTCCTTCGCTACCACAGATGAGACCTTACCCGATGGCAGTTATTACAAACCTTACAAATTTGAAGGTAAAGCCAAACAATCGATTCTGATTGAAATGCGAAGTAATGAAGTAGATTCTTTCCTGGCACTATTTGATCCCAAGGGAATGAAAATCGCTGAAGATGATGACAGTGGCGGCAAAAAAGATGCCCTAATTAAGGTGAAGTTACCGATTACTGGCACTTACACCATTTATGCCAATTCCTATGCTTTAGGAGAAACTGGGAGGTTTAGTTTGACTGCAAACCCTAATCAAACTGAATCTAATACTGCTAATCAAAACATCATTTTACAGCGTCGGGGAATCTTGAATGGGAACAGCGAAATCCTGACCAAAGATGGAACTCCATTTGACTTAGTTGAATTTAGAGCAGAAGCAGGACAGACTGTAAAAATTAGCCTAACTAGCCAAGATTTTCAACCCTACTTAGTTTTGATCGATCCCAATCGGCGTACGCTCAAACAAGATAAGGCTACAAGCGATCGCCGTAATGCGGAAATCTCACTCACATTAAATCAAACTGGCATCTATCGCCTAGTTATAAATACCTTTGATCGGAAGGGAAAGGGAGAATATTCTTTAATTGTTAGACGGATGAAACAGAATTAATAACTTTGCGCCAAAATGCGGTCGCGCACTTCCCCATAAGCTTCTTCTACTTTACCTAAATCTTGACGGAAGCGATCTTTATCCAAAATCTTCTTTTGATGATCAGGTTCGCTACTATCCCATAGACGACAAGTATCAGGGCTAATCTCATCACTCAAGAGCATCTTTTGATTGTGATCTAAACCAAATTCAAGTTTAAAATCCACTAGAATTAAATTGCACTTAGCCAAAAATGCTTGCATATGCTGATTAATCTTAAAGGCTAATTGTTTAAGTTGAAGTACCTGTTCAGGCGTAGCAAGAGAAAGTAAATCTATATGTTCTTCGCTAATTAAAGGATCGCCCAGCGCATCATCTTTATAGTAAAACTCTACTATTGATCTTCGCAAAACACTTCCCTGTTCTATCCCCAAACGCTTACACAGACTACCTGCGGCAATATTCCGTACAACTACTTCAATCGGAATAATCTTCACCGCGATCGCTTTGATTTGATCGGGAGCAGTTTGAGCAATAAAGTGGGTGGCAATTCCTTGCTGCTCTAAAAATTGGAAAAGATGAGTGGTAATCGCGCAATTGATTTCGCCTTTGCCAGCGATCGCTCCTTTTTTTTGGGCATTAAAGGCAGTTGCATCGTTTTTATAATGTACCAAGATTACCTGGGGATCTTCGGTAGCATAGAGAATCTTCGCTTTACCTTCGTAAATTTTCTTTCCCAGGTTTTGCATATAATTAATTCGCCTCAGAAGCCGCTAACTCTTGCAGTCTCTCTTGTTGATCTAGAGAAATGCAGCTTTGAATTACTTCTTCGACATCCCCAGCCAATATCGGTGGTAGCGCAAAGTTTTGTCCCAAGCGATGATCAGTCAGCCGACTATCTTTGTAATTATAAGTGCGAATTTTTTCTGAGCGAGAACCCGTGCCTACCTGCGATCGCCGCATCGAAGTAATTGCATCCTGTTGTTCGCGTAATTTGATTTCATAGAGTTTTGCCCGCAGGATCTGCATTGCCCGCTCTTTGTTCTGAAGTTGCGATCGCTCCTCCGTACAGAAAATTCTAAT
>JBBRVV010000196.1:0-4650 GCA_038246525.1 Pseudanabaenales cyanobacterium | reverse complement strand
AGTCGAGGTTTTGCGGTTGATCAACGAGGCTTTGCCGAATATCCAAATAATTCTCGATTGCCTAGTTTATTGCGTCATTTTTTTGGCGAAGAGAAAATTTTTATTTTGCGCAAATTGACTAAATATACGCCTGACTTTGCCTATGTGAATATGTTGAGGGAAGTATACCTAGATATTGAAGTGGATGAACCTTATACCCCTAGGCAACCTAAAACTTCAGATCAGATTATTCCAACTCACTACGTTGGTAAGGATGATCTACGCGATCGCTTCTTCCAACAAAACGGCTGGGCGGTAATTCGCTTTAGTGAGCGTCAAGTACTTCTTTATCCCGAACGTTGCTGTAAAGTGATTGGCGAAATGGTGGCAGAATTGTCGGCTGAGCCACAGATTTTACGAGAATTTGAGCATATTCCCGATTTAGAGAGCGAACCTCAATGGACGGAAGTAGAGGCTCGGCGCAAAGCCGCAGATCAAGAACGGTTACACTATTAAGATTGTTAGTATAAATCCATGAGTTCCAAGTTTCTCAATCATCTCAATCGATCGCAACAAAAAGCCGCTAGCCATAGTGAAGGAGCCTTATTGGTAGTAGCGGGAGCAGGATCGGGCAAGACTCGTACCCTCACCTATCGGATTGCCAATTTGATTTTGCATCATCAGGTAGAGCCGCAACAGATTTTGGCAGTTACCTTTACCAATAAAGCGGCGAAGGAAATGAAGAATCGGATTGAGCAATTGTTTGCCGAACAGCAAGCATTATCCACTCATGGCACGGCATACTCAGAATTGCCTGTTTTTACGCAAAAGAAATTGCGATCGCAGGTTTATCACAACTATACCAAGGAGCTTTGGATTGGTACTTTTCACAGTCTTTGTGCCAGGATTCTGCGTTTTGATGTAGAGAAATATCGCGATCCCGCAGGACGCACATGGAAAAAGAACTTCTCAATTTTTGATGAATCCGATACTCAATCTTTAATTAAAGAGATTGTCACCAAGCGCTTAAACCTAGATGAAAAGCGATTCGATCCGCGTCGAGTTCGCAATGCCATTAGTGGTGCAAAAAACCGTGGCTGGACACCAGAAGAGTTCGCGATCCAAGCAGAAGGATCGGTGCTTTGGCGCAAAACCGTAACCGATGTCTATCAAATCTATCAAACCCAACTAGCTGGTAATAATGCCCTAGATTTTGACGATTTAATTTTTCTACCTGTGCAATTATTTAAACAGAATCCCCAGGTGTTAGATTATTGGCATAACCGCTTCAAGCATATTTTGGTGGATGAATATCAAGATACTAATCGCACCCAATATGATTTAATTCGCTTGCTGGCAACCAATGGTGCAAATGCGGTCAACTTCCCCTGGCAAGAGCGTTCGGTATTTGTAGTGGGCGATGCGGATCAGTCGATTTACTCCTTCCGTTTGGCCGATTTTACGATTTTGATGGAGTTTCAGCAAACCTTTGGCGATCGCTTAAGTGATGCAGATACTACCACTATGATCAAACTTGAAGAGAACTATCGCTCCGTTGCCACTATTTTAGAAGTAGCGAATCATCTGATTGAGAAAAATACCGAAAGGATTGATAAGATTTTACGCGCCACTCGTCCCGAAGGAGAGAAGGTAAAAATCCATAAAGCCCAGAATGAAATAGAAGAAGCCCAATATGTAGTAGAGAAGGTTCAGACTACGCTCAACCAAATTGCTGACGGACATCTCGGACATTTTGCCGTTCTCTACCGTACCAATGCTCAATCTCGTCCAATTGAAGATGGGTTAGTGCGGGCCAGCATTGCCTACAGAGTGATTGGTGGACTCAGATTTTATGATCGCAAAGAAGTGAAGGATTTGCTTGCTTACTTGCGCCTTTTGGTGAATCCTGCCGATAGCGTGAGTCTATTGCGCATCATCAATACACCTCGCCGTGGAATTGGCGCATCAACGATTGAACGACTAAGCGAAGCTGCGGATGCCCTAAATGTGCCTTTAATCGAGATTTTACAGGATGAGGGAACGGTGAAAACCCTAGCGGCACGTTCTTCTAAACCCGTGGTCGCCTTTGCGGTAATGATTGCTAATTGGCAAGAGAAAGCAAAAAATATGACCGCAGTAGATATTATTCAAGGAATTATGCAGGATTCTGGCTATGTCACAGATTTACAGACTCAAGGCACAGATGAAGCAAGCGATCGCTTGTCCAACTTAAATGAACTTGTGAGTGCAGCTTTACAATATGCAGAAGAGAATGAAGATTCTTCTCTAGAGGCTTTTTTGGCGAATGCGGCGCTGGCTTCCAATTTAGATGATGGCGGAGAAGATAACCAAAAAGTCACTTTAATGACTCTACATTCAGCCAAGGGATTGGAATTTCCAGTGGTCTTCTTAGTGGGATTAGAGCAGGGACTCTTTCCTAGTTTCCGTTCTCTTGATGATCCGATGTCTTTGGAAGAAGAACGCCGCTTGATGTATGTGGGCATTACTCGCGCTCAAGAGAAGCTATTTATTTCCTATGCTCAAGAACGCCGTCTCTATCAAAATCGTGAGCCCGCCGTCCCTTCTCAGTTTTTAGCAGAATTGCCATCTGAGTTTTTGGAAGGAGAGAATCTGCGCAAGTTGCCTACCTATAAACGTCAAGCTTCTACAGCATCAGTAAAAACATCAGGGAAAATTAATATTGCCCACACAGGCAGTTGGAAAGAAGGCGATCGCGTTAAACATCAAGCCTTTGGCGAAGGCAAAATCACTAATATTTTAGGCTCTGGTGAGAAAACCTGTCTAGCGGTTCATTTCCCAGGATTAGGCAAAAAAATTATTGATCCCCGCACAGTAAAACTAGAGCTTCTTAATTGATCTGGATTTATATTTGATTTGCGGATTGATTAAAAGCCAACGTGATATTTTAGTGAATACAAAGCTAAAGCCATAGTGAGTAAATATGCTTAGGAAGAGAAGAAGAGAAAAACCCATTAAGATAGGCCGAGCGATGTTTGAGAACTTGAGGAACATTCTTAGAAGCCCATTGCGCTCCAGAAATTTGTCCCCGCCGATCAATCTGCTTAACTAAGGATTCAACAGCGCCAGAACTAATAGGAATCGCTCTCCCTCAAGGGCATTGCCCTTAAATTAATGCCAATCGTACGATAGGTTCTGGACATGAATCACATATTTATATCTAACTTTAAGTATGAGCGATCGCCACCTCACCTTATAAATAATTTTGTTAAAGAAGAGAAAATGCTGTTATTAATACACTTCATCATGAGTACCAATTGATTCTAAAAGTATTGCTTGTGATGCTTCATGCTCTACAAACTTAAAGATAATTCTCAAATCATAGCCACCGCTACACGCCCAAGAGTCTTGGAACTCTCCTTTAAGTTTATGGGTTCTCAAACGTGGATGAAATGGCTCAATAGATAGGAGTTCCAAAGTATTCTGGATATTTGAAGCCAAGTCTGGCTGTTTTTTGAGAATTTTTCGAGCAGTGCGAACAAAGGCATTTGACCGTAATAAAACAAACTTCACGCCAGAAGTTCCTGCATAAGTTGTTCAGGCGAGACTGATTGGCATTGCCCTAATTCAAATTCCTGTTGAGCTTCTTTAACGTCTCTAATTAATTCTGCTCTGCGGCGATCACGCAAACGATTCTGTAAAATGTGGATCAAATCCTCTTGCTCCTCAAGTAACAGATGATCGGCAGCCTCTAAAATTTCTACGAAGCTAGTTTCGCTTTTCATATTTTTTCTTTACAGTATTCAGAATTTTGCATTCTATAGTTGTACAGACAATAAATAATTTACATTTCTCTCGAATAAATTTCATGCTAGATAGCTTTAAATACTCAATGCTTATTATAAAAGCCATGTTTAACAATTATCAGAAAATTCTTCACAATATTGTCTATTTTGAGAACTGCCTTCTTCCATAGAAGAGTTACCAGGTATGAAAGTGTACTACAAGCTACAGACGTGATATTGGATTATAATTTACCTGACTCTAGTTTCTTCTTGATTGTATCAAGATACGCTTTACCATCGCTAATATTTGGATAACCTCCTTTAATCCATTGAATTAAGGCTTCACCTAGTAGTGATACTCTTTTCTGGGATTCATGCCATTCTTGATATGTGCCAATAGCTGTAGCTGCTAGAGAGACACCAGAAGTGAATGGAGCAAGTGCAAGACCTACAGCCCCCTAAGTGGCTTCAACTAGTGCTGCTCTCTGTACGCCTTCCCAGAATACGTTGCTAATAGAGTCTGCACTTTCCATTTTTCCCTGAGGAACTCCCATGACGTTACAAATTTCTATATTCATATTATTTAAAGTTGCAGGGAATATAGTAATAGAAGAGAAAGGAATCAGTGCTGAAGTTGCATTACCTTCTGCATAATCTTTTACGATTCTTCTAGCGTTTTTCTCTCCAGCATCTAGCACTTTACTCTGAATGTTAGTTAAAGCCTGCTTAGCTGGCTCTATTACTTTTATTAAAGTACTGGAGTAGTCAGCCTTCTCGTATAGCCAATCGAGCAAATTTTGAGGGGGTAATTGCCTAGTATAAGAATCAGAATTGACATCGAATAAAGATGCAGAGCCAAATATAATATCCAGGGTTATTTCATTCTAAAGAGAGATTTGAGTAACTT
>JBBRVV010000195.1:0-4651 GCA_038246525.1 Pseudanabaenales cyanobacterium | reverse complement strand
CAAAAATCGTGGAAATTCTTTATCGTCTGAAAGGCAATCGCCTAATTTTAGTCAGTGATGCCCTAGCGCCAATTGGTTTAGCTGAAGGTAACTATGCTTGGGATCAACGTCAAATGTCTATTAGTCAGGGCACAGCCAGACTAGGGGATGGAACCCTCTGCGGCACTACTTTGCCCTTAGTAGAATGTGTCAAAAATCTAGTCAAATGGCAAATTTGTGAGCTTGAGCAAGCGATCGCGCTGGTGACAGATAGTCCCCGCCAGTTTTTAGGCTTAGATATGATTCAAGGTTTGGCTAGCGCTAAGAGCTTGGATTGGAGTTATGACTCAAGCAAAGGAATTACCTGCTCTCGTTCTTTAGATTTGGTAATAGATCTAGCTGTGCCATTGAGTGGCAGTTCTAAGGTAGGCGCGATCGCCAAGGGCACAATGTCTAAAAATTCCGAGGTATGACTAAGCTGAACTTTATTTTGGGACTGATTTAAACCAGTATTTAGACTATGCAGGTGAATTAGCCTGGAAAGCGTCGATTTTAATTGCGATCGCGGCACCACTGCATCGACAAAACCATGACCTAGTAAATATTCAGCCGTTTGGAAGTCATCAGGAATTTTTTGTTTGAGGGTTTGCTCAATTACTCTGCGCCCTGTAAAAGCAATCATCGCTTTTGGTTCTGCTAAAATCACATCTCCCAACATCGCAAAGCTGGCAGTTACGCCGCCCGTAGTAGGATGAGTCAATACTGGAATATAAAGCAAACCTGCTTGGCGATGTCGTCCAAGTGCGGCAGAGGTTTTAGCCATTTGCATCAAGCTCAAGATTCCCTCCTGCATTCTTGCGCCTCCAGAGGCACATACAAGTACGACCGTGATGCGCGATCGCGTGGCAAATTCGATCAGTCGGGTAATTTTTTCACCTACCACCGAACCCATACTGCCACCCATGAAGCTAAAATCCATTACCCCAAGCGCCAGATCATAGCCATCGATCTTGCCAGTACCAGTAATTACGCCATCGTGTAAACCAGTTTTTTCTTTGGTTTCTTCCAAGCGATCGCGATAGGATTTCCGATCTCGAAATTCTAGTGGATCACAGGAATCTAAATCGGGGTTAAGTTCTAGCCAAGTACTCGGCTCAATTAGTTGCTCAATCCGATCAAAAGCGCCTACTTGCACATGATGCCCACAGCCAGGACAAACCATCAAATTCCGCCGTAAATCTTTTACATAGGTCAAAGCGGCACAGGCAGAGCATTTATGCCAAAGCCCATCGGGAATTTCTCGTTCCTGATTAGATTGAGTTTCGGCGGCGGTTTCTAAACGCTCAGTTTCTAAGCGTCGCTGCACCTCACTCGCGCGCAAACGATTCTCCGCAAACCAATCAAATAAGGACATACTCTATTCTCCTGGCGTTAGATCTGGAGCATCTTTGGGTTTGATTCGCTCTACTTGGGAATATTTATCTACCATCTGGGTAATTTCAAAGGAAGAAGACTGTAATTCGCGGATCTTGGCATTGATGTCGGGAGAACTAGCTTCGGCGTTTTCTAGAACTTTTTTCAAAGCCGCTACCCTGTCTTCAGCAGGTGCCCTTGTATTGATCGGAATTACGGCTGAGCCATGCTCTTTCAACATTTCTTCGATTGCCCGAATTAAGTTGGCTGCTTGAATTTTCACATTTGCCCGTTCGCGCCGCTCTGCATCCTCTTCCGAGTAAACCTCAGCTTCAATTCGCATTCTTTCAATTTCACTTTGGCTCAAGCCACCTGTATTGGTAATACTGATACTTTGTTCAATATCAGTATCGGCATCGCGGGCAGACACTTTCAAAATGCCATTGGCATCAATATCAAAGGAAACTTCTACTTGCGGAATCCCCCTGGGGGCAGGTCGAATCCCAGTCAACTCAAATTTCCCTAGAGTTTTATTATCCTTCGCCATGGCGCGTTCACCCTGCAGTATATGGATTTCCACCGTATTTTGATTGTCGGAGGCAGTAGAGAAAATCTGGGACTTACTGGTAGGGATGGTGGTGTTGCGATCCAAAATTTTGGTAAACACTTCGCCCATAGTCTCCAACCCGATAGATAGGGGAATCACGTCTAAAAGCAGCAAATCCTTGACTTCGCCACCCATAATTCCTGCTTGAATCGCCGCCCCGATCGCTACCGCCTCATCAGGGTTAACCGACTGGTCAGGCTTACGTCCATCAAAAAAGCGGGAAATTGCCTCTTGCACGGCAGGAATGCGAGTAGAGCCACCCACCAGAATAATCCGATCAATTTCCTTGGGGCTAAGCCCTGAATCCTTGATTGCTTGGGCAGTTGGCTCAAGCGTCATTTTTACTAGGTGGGTGGTCAGTTCATCAAACTTTGCCCGATCCAAATCTACCTCAATCGTTTTTGGCCCATCTTCGGCATTGGCAATAAATGGCAGGCTGATCATCGCCGTGGGTGAGCTAGATAGATCAATCTTTGCTTTTTCCGCGGCTTCGCGCAATCGTTGCAAGGCTGCCCGATCCTCACTTAAATCAATTCCTTCAGCTTTTTTAAAGTCGGCAATTAGCCAATTTACCAGGCAAGCATCAAAGTCATCGCCCCCCAAGTGGTTATTTCCAGCAGTTGCGCGTACCTCAAAGATCCCATCTCCTAGTTGCAGCACCGACACATCAAAGGTGCCGCCGCCCAGATCAAAAACTAAGATAATTTGCTCTTCTTCTAATTTATCTAGCCCATAGGCAAGCGCGGCTGCGGTCGGCTCATTTACAATCCGCAAAACCTCTAAACCCGCAATCATTCCCGCGTCCTTTGTGGCTTGGCGCTGAGCATCGGTAAAGTAGGCGGGCACCGTAATTACTGCTTTTTCTACCGCTTCACCTAAATAAGCCTCGGCATCTTGCTTTAGTTTTTGCAGGATCATTGAGGATATTTCTTGGGAGGTATATTCCTTGGTGCCATCTTTGGTGGAGATTGACACCTCTACTGTACTGTCCTTACCTTTGGATACTTGATAGGGAACTCGCTTACGCTCTTCTTCAGTTTCGTTCCAGCGCCGCCCGATGAAGCGTTTAATACTAAAAACTGTATTTAAGGGGTTGCGTACCGCCTGACGTTTGGCAACTGAGCCAACAATCCGATCGCTACCGTCTTTGACAAAGCCGACAATACTAGGGGTAGTACGTTCACCCTCAGCATTGGCAATCACAGTAGTCTTACCACCTTCGAGAATGGCAACACAGCTATTTGTAGTTCCTAGGTCAATTCCTACCACTTTGGACATACTTTATTTATCCTGAATTTATCCTGACAATCCTACTCAAGCTTTAACTTAGACTCTGCCCTAAACTTTGTCTCTGCTTTAAATTACCTTTTTGCACAAGTTTAGTACAGGAAACAAATATAGGCTGTATTTTAGTCTATATCGATCACTGCGACTCAAGCGATCGCCTGAATAAATACCTCTAATAAATCTCCCGCCTAAATTTCCTCTGAATTCCCTAGTGGTTGGACAAAAATTAGGCGGCAAACTGAATATCAAAGCTAAAAGTGCTGCCTTGATCGAGTTGACTGCGTACCCTAATATTTCCCCCCATTAAACTTATATAGTTTTGGCTAATGGCTAAGCCCAGCCCTACGCCTACGCCTGAGCCTGAGTCTCGCCCTGCTTCTGCTTGCACAAAGGCATTAAAAATTTTTTCAAGGTCTTCGGTGGTAATGCCCAAGCCCGTATCGGTCACTTCAAAGCCTAAGCGATCGCGATCCACCACTACTTTCAACCTTACACCTCCTTCAGGCGTAAAGCGAAGGGCATTTTCGATCAGATAGGTAAGCACTTGGCGCAGTTTGACTTCATCGGTATAGACTTGGGTAGGTAAATCAGCTGCCAGGTCTAGATTGAATGCGATCTGTTTGGCGGCAGCTTTGGGCGCAAATTTCTGGTGCAGTTGGTTGAGCAAATCAGCCAGGTTAAAATTTCTAGGGTTGAAAGTCAGTTTGCCAGATTCAATTGCCGACATTTCCAAAGCCGAAGCAATAATTCCTAGTAGTTGTTGACCACTTTGAGCAATGATCCCCAAATACTCCGCTTGATCTGCCGAAATATCTGATTCTGACTCCATGAGGTTGGTAAATCCTAAAATCGCATTTAAGGGCGTGCGTAACTCATGACTCATATACTTCAGAAATTCGTTCTTAGCAAGATTAGCGACCTCGGCGGCTTCCTTTGCTTGTTGAAGCGTCAGATTAATTGCTTGCCGATTGTCTGCCTCTAAACCGATCGCCAATAGATCAGCTAGGGAGGCGGCAAAGCTTTGCTGTTCTAATCTCCACTCTGTGCCCACTCGTTCTAAGCAGATCATGCCCACAGCATCGCCATTTAATGCCCTGATTGGCGCGATCACTCCCTCGAAATTGGCTAAATTGCCTAAATTAGCTAAGGGTAAATTTGAGCGATCGCTCACCGTAATTAAGCGCTCATTTACCAACATTTGCAAATAATCCGCTGCCTTAGTGCCTGCAATATCCGTAACTTTCAGGTGTTCATGGCTGGCAAGATCATAGGCATCGAGACATTCTAAATTTGTTCTGGTGAGGTTGTGCAGCCAAATACTGATGCGGGGGATCTCCAACTGATGGCAGCAAATCTCAGTAATTT
>JBBRVV010000194.1:0-4676 GCA_038246525.1 Pseudanabaenales cyanobacterium | reverse complement strand
TAATCGCGATGTTTGAGATGATTTTAGATGGTAATCAGATTAGAGTAGTAAATGAGAAACATTATTCTTTAGTTTTAAGAGATGAAATTACTAATGAAGATCTACAGAGATATAATTTGTACCAAGAATAAAGAAGTGAATTAAAGAAGTTGGTTAATTCTCAAGATTCATTTCTTTTAAGATAGAGTCTCAATCCTTAGTACGGAGTAGACGGGGAGGCTTTTTTAATGGGCTAAGTAGCCGAACCTAATTAAATATAAAACGTCATACCTTGAGATCCTTGGCTGGACATCGATTTTCAACACAGACTCCTACAGCGATCGCTAAATCATCAGCATTGTCAAACAACTGTCCTGACATTTCGTGCGCTTTTAACTGATGCTACTCTCGGGTTTTTAATTCAATATTGTGGTAGACATGATCGAGAAAAGCTGTACATCTTGTAAACAGCAGAAATCTGTCATTTAGATTAAGAGAATAGCGAAAATTTGAAGATCGCCTTAATATTTGTTACATATCGAGAATACATGGCAAAAAATCCTAGAGAGCTATTCTTAAGGACTGAGCCAAAATTAGCAGGAGTACTTCAGTCATGCCCGTTGCCGAACAAGTTTTCAGTTTTGCCTATCCCCAAGAATCAGATATTCCTGAGGCATTTCGATTACCAAAGCCAATTATTCAGCGAGAATACTTAATTGATGGTGAGTTGCGCTATTGGGATGGAGCTTTGGAAGAAGCGCGATCGCCAATATATATTCAAACTGAAGCAGGCTTGGTGCCCAAGGTGATCGGCTCATTTCCGCTACTAACCGAAACCGAATCGCTTCAAGCCTTAGATGCCGCCGTGAAAGCCTACAGCAACGGTCGAGGCGTGTGGCCTACTATGTCGATCGCTGATCGCATCGATCACATCCAAGAATTTACCTATCGCATGAGCGAGAAGCGTACCGAGATCATTAATCTGCTGATGTGGGAAATTGGTAAATCCTACTCCGACTCCGCCAAAGAATTTGATCGCACCATTGATTACATCCGTGACACCATTGATGCCCTCAAAGATCTAGATCGAGCTTCATCCAACTTTGTGATCGAGCAGGGAATTATTGGACAAGTGCGGCGATCGCCTTTAGGTGTAGCCCTTTGTATGGGGCCGTCCAACTATCCGCTAAACGAGACTTTTACTACCTTTATTCCTGCGCTAATCATGGGCAATACAGTAGTGTTCAAACCTCCACGCCCTGGGGTAATGCTCTACTATCCTTTACTCGAAGCCTTTCGCGATTCTTTTCCGGCTGGCGTAATTAATACGATCTACGGTGAAGGAAGAGTGGTTACGCCGCCACTAATGCCCACAGGTAAAGTGGATATTCTGGCCTTTATTGGCTCCAGCCGTGTGGCAGACTCTCTCAAAAAACAGCATCCTCGCTCTCACCGTCTACGTTGTGCATTGGGACTTGATGCAAAAAATCCTGCGATTATCTTGGCAGATGCAGATCTCGATCTAGCAGTCAAAGAATGTATCCTAGGTAGCCTTTCCTACAATGGTCAGCGCTGCACAGCACTCAAGATCCTATTTGTGCATACCCAAGTTATCAATGCCTTCTTGGAAAAGTTTGTAGTAGCCGTCAACCAGCTCAAATCTGGAATGCCCTGGGAAGAAGGGGTACAAATCACACCTTTACCTGAAGGTAGAGCCGAGTATATGTCTGCTTTTGTAGATGATGCCAAGCACTTCGGCGCTAAGGTAATCAATGATAATGGCGGCACAATTAATGGCACTTTTCTTTCGCCCGCCGTCGTCTATCCCGTAACCATGCAAATGAAGCTCTATCGCGAAGAGCAGTTTGGACCGATCGTGCCGATTTTGCCTTTTACCGATATTGAAGCACCAATTCAATACATGATGGAGTCTGACTATGGACAACAGGTAAGCATTTTCGGACAAAATCCTGACCAGATCGCTAGTCTAATCGACCAACTGGTAAATCAAGTATGTCGGGTGAATATCAATAGTCAATGTCAGCGCGGGCCAGATACTTTTCCCTTTAATGGTCGAAAGGATTCGGCAGAAGGTACGCTTTCGGTTACGGATGCTTTGCGAACTTTCTCAATTCGCACAATTGTGGCAGCCAAAGATGTGGAAATCAATAAAAACCTAGTTTCTAAAATTGTGCGAGAGCATAAATCCAACTTTCTCTCTACCAACTTTATTTTCTAGATTTTCCTTTAGGTTTTCCTTGATTCTTTAAAGCGAGATGGGAGATGAAATATTTCTCCCTAGACTCTAGCGAATTTTTAATACTTTTCCAAAAGCTGAATCTATCTCAGGGGATTCGCTCCTATATTGACTTTTTATTTTTTGATTACAAAATTATCAAATATGAGGCTAAGCTGAATTGTCTTTTAGCTGCTCTAAACTCATATTTTCATAAATCTCAAAGGGCTGATGAATCCAAGGATTGTCAGGCAGATATTCTAAATAGTAGTCAGGTGTATAAATCGAGCAAGCTTTGTACCAAATTACCGCGGTACGAATTTCAGTTTTAATCGCTTGAGATTTGTTTAGCCATAATATTGTTTCTTTTAGGGTTTCGCCCGAATCCACAAGGTCGTCAACCAAAAGTAAAGGCTGTTGCAGGCATCCTGTGGTCATAGTTAGATTTGCCGCAAATTTAAGCTTTCCTCTTTCTCCTTCCTCACTGTAAGAACTCACGCTCAAGATTGCTAAAGGTTTATGGAAAAAACGAGAAAAAATATCTCCTACGCGCAAACCTCCTCTTGCTAAGCAGAGAATCTGCTTAAACTGCCAACCAGATTCGGCAATTTGGATTGCAAGCTGCTCAATTTTACGATGATAATCTATCCAAGAAATATGTAACTCAGTCATTGGGGAGTAATTCGTTTGGTACTGGACACCAAAGCGTAAAGTTCTTTGTACTTTTATCCTCCACCACAATTGAGAGTAATCCCGCATCAAGATCATTTCGACAAGCAGCGATCGCTTCTTTCAAACTGGCATAGGTATTGGTCAACAGAAAAAACCAACCCAAATAGCGAATTGCCCGCTCTCGCCCCCAAGTGGTATCTAGGTCAACTTCCAAATTGCTTAAGTCTTTAAGAATGATCATCTTAACCTCCTGATAATATTTCCTGTATATGATTATTAGGGATTAAGTATGTCAGCGCAGTGACCAAATAGACATATTCCTGAGATCTAGATCACAAACTCCTGTTATTTAGAATGATGTAGCTCAATATAATCGTATACTCAAAAAATTTGGTATATAAAAACCTAAAGCCATGCCATTTGCCTTTAAGCCCATTGATTAGTGTAGCTTTGCGGCTTCCAAGTAAGTGTGGCACTAAAACCCAAATACTGTAGTTCTAACACAGTACAACTAGGGTGATTTGGGGAATTTCTTTTCTATGATCTGAAAATCATACTTGTCAGTGGCTGAAAGGAACTGCATTAGTTGCCCAAAAGAACTTTTTGGGTTGACTGCCGCTATCACAAAAGCAATCAGGAATAGCCCAAATGTAAATATTGCTGAAGCTGCAATACCTTGAAACACAGGTTTCCAAAAACCTCTAACTTCCTTAAGTATGGCTTCCTCCTTAAGTTTCTCTCTTTCTTCTTTTACTTTTACGTCAGTATAAGTCGCAATATAACTTAACAGCGTATTCTTAGCCTGACGCTTGTAATTTGCTAAAGTTCGTCGGTCATAATGACGTAAGAATGAGTCTAAGTCCTGCTGTGTTGGATTTAGAGTTTTACCCATCCATCTGTGCTTATCCATTTTATACTCAACATACGCCAAAGCACCGACTAAGCGTTCCTCAGATTCCTCGTCCGTATCTACGACCAGATCCTCAAAGATTTTATTGTAGTTGGGTGAATTATCTGGAGGATTACTTTGTGACGCTAAAACTTTCAATCCATTTAGTTCTTTCAGTATCCTCCTCGCGCATCTGTTTGTTAAGACGCATAGCAGATTTCATCGCTTCCTCAGCCGCATCAACATCTACTACAACAATGTGACCGAAGCCATAAACTTTACAGTAACGGGGAGATTTAACTTGATCAGTTCTTTCAAATTGTTTCATTGCTGTATTTTCACTTGGCTCATCTTCATCTCATTAGAAATTAGCTGAATACATGATCAAAAAATATTTACTTATCCAAGTCAAGAAATCAAAGACTGCCCCGTTACTTAAAGTAGGACAGCCAATAGTTTCAGATTAAATTAGTTCTTGGTGGCAGTGGTTTTGGGGGTTTGGCTTGCCTTCACTCTAGCAGAAAGGACTTCAAATGCCTTGGCAAACTGAGGATCGGCAGGAGTAGCAAATAACTCGCGATTTTTGGAGATCCGTTCACGGTCAGCCACAGTTAATTCAATTACAACATCGGGTTTGATCCCAGAACGATTGATATCGGTGCCATCAGGGGTGTAGTACTTAGCAATAGTCACTGCCATGCCTGAACCGTCGCCCAGGGGATGTACGGATTGCACTAAACCCTTACCAAAAGTTTGAGTTCCAACTAGGGCTGCCCGCTTGTTGTCCTGTAATGCACCTGCCAAAATTTCACTAGCACTAGCAGAGCCTTTATCTACCAAAACTACTAGGGGTTTATCGGTGAGGGCTTGACGATTTGCCACCAGGCGATCGCTTTCCCC
>JBBRVV010000193.1:0-4699 GCA_038246525.1 Pseudanabaenales cyanobacterium | reverse complement strand
GCGAATTGTACCGATGTATGGCGAAACTCATGAGATCATTGGCTATGTAGGAGCCTGTGAAGATGTGACTGAGCGAATGCAAAACTCGATTGCGCTTTTACGCCAGTTTGATCGCAGTATCCTGCTAAAGAAAATCACCCAAGAGATTCGGGCAAACTTAAGTCGTACTCAAATCTTTCGTACCGCAGCCACGCAAATTGGTCAATCCTTCGATCTGAGTCGTTGTCTGGTCGGTTCTTATCAGCCCAAGCCCCTAGCAAAAATCGTAATTGAAGCGGAGTTTTTGGAATCTGGCTTCTCTTCTTGTCTAGGTTTAAGCTTAAGCTTGAATGATCATCTCTGGTTGCAAGGTGTATTTGAAAGCGAAGCAGCAATTATTTCCCACGACACACAGACCGATGCGCTATTGGTGCACAACTATCACTCAAGTTTTCCCGATTTGAAGTCGATTTTGACTGTCCAAACCTCCTATCAAGCACAACCAAATGGGATTATTTTGCTGCATCAATGCGATCGCTTACGTCATTGGAACAACGAAGAAATTGAATTAATTGAAGCTGTAGCAAGTCAAGTAGGAATCGCGATCGCTCAAGCTGAACTATTAGAAAAGGAAACCCGCTTCTCTGCCCAACTTTCTAGCCAAAATACTGAACTTGCCCAAGCAAAACTGGCGGCTGAAGCGGCTAATCGGGCTAAAAGTGAATTTCTTGCCACCATGAGCCATGAGATTCGCACGCCAATGAATGCGGTAATCGGCTTAACAGGACTGCTTTTAGATATGGAAGTATCTCCTTTGCAACGGGATTATCTCTCCACGATTCAGGCTAGTGGAGATGCCCTATTGAACATTATCAATGACATTTTAGATTTCTCTAAGGTGGAGTCAGGCAAACTAGAAATCGAAAGCTTACCCTTTGATTTACCCAACTCTATCGAGGAATGTCAGAATTTGCTCAGTAATATTGCCGCAACTAAAGGTCTAAAGCTTATCTGCCAAGTTTGCCAAGATGTACCAAGCATTTTAGTGGGAGATTCGCCTAGATTGCGCCAAATATTGGTAAATCTGCTGAATAATGGGATTAAATTTACCGAAGTTGGTGAGATTTGCTTGCGGGTAGAAGCGGTATTCAACTCTGCTGAATCGCAATTGGTTACCATGATCTTTAGTATCAAAGACACTGGAATTGGTATCCCTCCAGAAGTAATCAATCGTCTCTTTCAACCCTTCAGTCAAGTGGATGCTTCTACTACGCGTCAATATGGCGGTACAGGTTTGGGCTTAGCAATTTGTTTACGTCTCTGTGAGGCTATGGCTGGTACAATGTGGGTAGAGAGCAAGGCAGAAGATCATCAATTGGCGATCGCTGGTACGCCCGACCCTAGTTTTAATCGAACTGCTGATTCGTTGGAGCTTGGGCAAAATGGTTCGATTTTCTATTTCTCAGTCAAAATGCGCCTTGGCACAGAAACTCCGCCAAAAACCACCAGAGAGATTCCCTTAGCTTCCACTACTAAAGTTTTAGCCCAATCTCCCCAGCAACTTCGCATTCTCATGGCAGAAGATAACTTGGTCAATCAAAAAGTAGGGTTACGCATTTTAGCTAAATTGGGCTACCAAGCGGATACAGTGGCAAATGGTTTGGAAGTTCTGCAAGCGCTTAAACAGCAAACCTATGATTTGATTCTGATGGATATGCAGATGCCACAAATGGATGGACTAGAGGCAACCAGAGCGATTCGTGCCCAGGAATCCAACACCAATACTCCCCCAATTAAAATTATTGCCATGACCGCTAATGCGATGAGTGGCGATCGCCAACTTTGCTTAGCAGCAGGTATGGACGAGTACATTAGTAAGCCAATTCAAGTAGAACGACTAGCTCAAGTTTTAGCTGAAGTTAGCCTAAATCTCAATTAGCTAAGTTGAGGATATTTGTGGTTACAGCGATTTTCTATCAAATCCACCACAATTTAGGATCGCAGGGCGTAGCCCCGCCATGGGTTTTAGTATTTTTCACTATGGCTCATTTGATCACTATTTGCAGTAAATAACGTTTAGTAAATAACGTTTAGTAAATAACTAAGAGCAGCGCTGGCAAGAGGTACAGTTAGATTATCGGTTCCCCCAGGCGAAACTGCTTCCAAAATTGCGGCAACAATTGCTACAGGCATGGCTAAAAAAAGGGTGGTGTAG
Organism: Pseudanabaenales cyanobacterium; assembly: GCA_038246525.1. Taxonomy (GTDB): domain Bacteria; phylum Cyanobacteriota; class Cyanobacteriia; order Pseudanabaenales; family Pseudanabaenaceae; genus JANRLH01. The sequence goes on along the minus strand of JBBRVV010000193.1, from coordinate 2,505 downwards.
GAGATGCCTGAAGCGATCGCCCCTACTACTAAAATCACAATATAACTTGCAATTACCATTGCCATAGAACCTTCTAGGGTTTTTTTACTGCCCATAAATTCATAGGATTTCTTGCCCCAACGCTTACCAACCAAGGCAGCCAAGCCATCGCCCCAAGCCATTACTAAAACGCCAATTACCGCGTACTGAGGCTGACCCATAGACCAAAACCAAGCCACCAAAATAGTAATACTAAGTGCATAATAAAAAATTCCTAAAGTCTTCCGTCCCACATTATGTAACATCGGCAAAATAGGCAGGAAATAGGAAATGAGCGCGATCGCCGTAAAAGCTATCCCAAAACCTAAGCAAATTACCAGAGGAACCTTGAGTAACCATGCCAGCAGTAAAATATTACCCGTACCAATGTGCATCACTTTACGGACAATTTCTCCTTCTGCCTTCTGCCAACTTAGGATGCTGGCTAGCAAAAACATGATCCCTAGCCAAGTAGCGATCGCGCCAATCTGAATTTCTAATGGAATTTCGGGAGAATTTTCTAGGCGCAGGTTTGCCATAATCGCTAACTTCTAATTAAGCTCAAGCTATCACAAAGTTTAGGTCAGCATAGATCAGTTAGAGTAAAAATATTGCCCTAAAAATCATGGCTAAGTAGCCCGAACATACTTGATGACTGATGTTTTGATTATTGGTGGCGGTGTAATTGGGCTTGCCTGTGGCATTGAATTAAGCTTACGTGGCGCGGCGGTGACCCTGCTGGAGCGACACAATTGTGGCAATGGAGCATCTTGGGCGGCGGCTGGAATGTTGGCTCCTGGAGCAGAGACATTGACTGGTGAACTAGCAGATCTAGCTCTACAGAGTCTTTCTCTTTATCCTCAATGGATTAACCAAATTAGCAAAATTACAGGGGATAGTTGCGGCTATCAGAAATGCGGCATTTTGGCATTGCAAGCTTGTCCTAATTCACAATGGCTAAATACTGAACAACTGGCTGAGAAACAAACGGGATTATCACCTGAACTAGGGGGAGCATATTGGCTAGAGTCAGAAGGGCAAGTAGATAACCGCAAGCTAGTTCCTGCTCTAGTCTTAGCAGCGCGATCGCTTCAAATCAAAATTTTAGAAGGCGTAGAAGTCAATCGGATTGCCACAAATAATAATCAAGTCACTCACTTAGAAACTAGCCTGGGCAAAATGCAAAGCGATCGCTATCTCTTAGCTACTGGCGCTTGGACGAAATCTCTCCTACCTCTTCCGATTAGTCCACGCAAAGGTCAAATGCTTTCTCTACATGAAAGCGATCGCACTCTCCAAAAAATTATCTATGGTGACCAGATTTACTTAGTCCCGCGTGGTGATGGCAGAATTATTGTGGGAGCAACGGTGGAAGACGTGGGCTTTTTACCTGGGAATCGTGCCGCTAGTGTGCAGCATTTACTCAGTCGAGCTATCTCAATTTATCCAGCGATCGCTAATCTACCGATCTTAGATACTTGGTGGGGCTTCCGTCCCTACGCTCCGAATGAGCTGCCGCTTTTAGGCACAAGTGAATATGAGAATTTGGCTCTAGCTGTGGGGCATTACCGCAATGGTATTCTCTTAGCTCCAATTACCGCCCAAATCTTAGCAAATCACTTAGAGAAGCCTAAATAAATCAAGTGTTCGCAGTCACTACCTTACCTCGATTCAATTGAATAAATGGATGGGCTGCGGCTTCGACCAATAGATGATCATGGGTAGTAATCAATACAGTTACGCCATAGGAATTAAGCTTTTTAAAGATATTAATTACCTGCCAGGCATTTTCAGGATCAAGGTTACCCGTAGGTTCATCTGCCAATAGTAGCGGCGGTGTATTCACAATTGCCCTAGCAATTCCTACCCTTTGCTGCTCTCCGCCAGAAAGTTGTGCAGGGAAGCAATCAGCTTTATCGGTCAACCCGACCATTTTTAGGGCAGGCGTTAAGCGATGTTGAATTTCACTGCGGGTATATCCCTGTGCCATCAATACAAAGGCAACATTTTCGGCAACTGTTCTTTGGGCAACCAGCTTATAGTCCTGAAATACAATACCAATCCGACGGCGCAGCTTCGCCAAACTATTGCCTTTAAGTTTATCTATGGCAATTTCCATCACCTTCACTTCACCAGCGGTAGCTTGCTCTTCTCCATAGATTAATTTCAGTAGGGTAGATTTGCCAGAGCCAGAATGTCCAGTCACAAACAGAAAATCGCCCTTAGCCAATTTCAAGCTCACTTGATCTAAGCCGACAGTACCGTTGGGATAGGACTTTTGTACTTGATCTAGCTGTACCATCGTTGCTATTGAAGCAGAGAGAGGCGGTAGTTCTTCCTGTCCATGCCAAAGTCTAATCGGCAACTTAAACATAGGGAATTATATTTCTAGCTTTTACAGCGATCGCGTAAAGACTGAACAATAGCATACCAGGCAAACTGCGGAATAGACAGCATTCGCCGCCAGCGCCAAGGTTCTTGATAGAG
>JBBRVV010000192.1:0-4730 GCA_038246525.1 Pseudanabaenales cyanobacterium | reverse complement strand
GTATTGCTGCGGTTCTTTCATTTCGTTACTTTATCCTTTTCTCGATATTTGTCAACCCTCTTACCTGATTGCTTACAAATTTTTAGTAGTTTCTGGCTACCAAGTTACAGACCTGATGATACGAAATTACTGAAAGATGGCGATAAGTTTGTGGATGGTTATATTCAAATAAAGAATGTGAATTTTGAAGTCCTGATCGAGGACTATTTAGCTTAAATTTAAGAACTTAAGCCTATTTATCTTGCCATTATTTTTAGATCATTACGAAATGAGAGCTTGTAACTAAAGTGTATATTTATCTTTTCCCTTGCCGATCGCGAAGCGTAGAGAACTAATTAAACCAAAATTTGCTTTGGTACTAAATATGATGATTGCGAAACCAACCTGGATTGCAGCCACTAAAAAACCTGTGGATAAGCTGGAGATTTTGATGATATTTCCTGCTACAGGTCCAGCACAAGCTATTCCCAAATCAAAGCCCATCAATACTAAACCTAAGATAAATCCTCTCTCTCTTGGCACTGTTCGATCTGCCAACATGGTCACAATTGAAGGAATTACTAATCCCGCACCAATCCCTTCACTAAATGCCGCGCAGAGAAACTCAAATTTAGTGTGGGCGAAGAAGATCAATAACATTGAAAGGGCATAGAAAAACAAACCGATATTAATGAATAGACCTCGACCTAAGCGATCGCTAAGTCTGGATACAAATATGCGAATTGAGAAGCCAGCGATCGCTGTTACCAAATAAAACAAACCAACCGACATTTCTGCAGCAGTTTCCTTAATTAAGAGAGGTAAAAAAGCACTAAGCGTGCCGAAAGAAAGTCCTACCATAAATAGGGTAAAGGCAGGAACCCAGACCCTCCCGTTGGAGAAGGTTGACCAAAAGTTAGGATTCAGTTTCTCCTTTTCAGAATCATCTTGAAGCGCAGGTTCATAAATCCTAAAACTAATTGCCAATCCCACTAGAGCCAAGCATCCTGCCAACCGAAACATCACGCTATAGCCAAATTGTTCCTGCGTCCAATCCCCCAAAATTGGGCCTAAAGCCATACCTAGCGGATTGACCAAACTCATATAGCCAATTACTTTGCCGCGTTGTGCTTCAGGCGCAAGATCTGCGGTCAGGGCTGAGTAGCCCGTAGCAAAAGCCGCAATGCTGATGCCATGAATCGCGCGCAAACCCATCAATACAGGAATTACTTGAGTAACTGCATAAAACATTGGCATAATTGCCGCCACAACCAAACCGATTTGCATCACCAAACAACGACCGCGCCGATCAGAAAGCCGACCCAAATAGGTACGACTGCTCAATAGCCCTATAGCAAAAGCCCCCATTACCCAACCAACTTGATCGGGGGGAGCGTTTAGACTGCGTAAATACAGCGGCATAGTTGGCAATTGGGATGCCATGCTAGACCAAAATAAGAAACCGCAAATGAAGCAAACTCCCAGCCCAGATTGATGAACTTCCTGTGAGACTATCTGGAAGGTCGATTTGAACTGGGAAAATGCTTTCACTGAGCTAGTTTATTTACCAGTGCCAGAACCAACTGTACGTCTGCGAGTGGGCTTCATATCCCTAGGATCTCTAGCTTCTCTATTTTCGCTTCGGGATTCATAACCACCTTCGCGGCGATCAAAGTTTTGGCGTTTGCCCTGGGGAACTGGTCTGCCCGAACCACCATGTCCGCGATCGCCATTTCCACGAGGAGCAGGCTTGTCAGCCGACTTGGTCAAGACTGCCATTACCGCTTGTTCTGACTTCTCAGACTGCACCACACTATATGCCAGTTGTAATGCTGCTGCGGCGATCGCTTGAGGATCATACTCTTCCGTTAGTTGTGACACCAAAGGCAAGAAAGAAGCTAATCTTTCTCCACTTAGAGCTTGATGAATCTGCAAGGTGAAGTCAGCGATCCGCTTCGCTTGAATCTGAGCAATACTAGGCAAAGGCAACACATCTAAAGTCTGACCAATGTGCTTCTCAATCATGCGCAGTTTGTGACGCTCACGCGGATTGATAATCGTAATTGCTGTACCTGTACGACCTGCTCGCCCTGTACGACCGATCCGATGCACATAACGCTCTTGATCATCAGGTAAATCCAAGTTGATTACATGGGTAATACTATCGATGTCCAAACCGCGAGCTGCAATATCGGTGGCAACTACCAACTTCACTTGCTGACTGCGGAAACGACGCAACAAACCTTCTCTTTGTACTTGGGTTAGATTACCGTGGTACTCATCCACACTATGACCAGCAGCCTGAAGTACTTCAGTCAGCTTGCCAGCCGCGTCCTTAGTGCGCACAAAGATAATCGCCGAAGTTGGGCACTCCAGTTCAAGGATTGGCAACAATGCTTCTTCTTTGCTTAGATGAGCAGGAGTCTGATAAACCTGTTGCTCGATTCGATTCGGCGTGGTGTCTTGGTTCTCAACTTTTACCAAAACGGGAGATTTGAGATAATTCTTCACCAAGCGCTTAACTTGGGCTGGCATAGTAGCGGAGAAGAAAGCAGTTTGACGCTCAGGCGGAGTTGCAGAAAGGATTCGCTCCACATCCTGAATGAAGCCCATGTTCAACATCTCATCTGCTTCGTCTAATACAAACCAGCTTAGAGATTGGAGTTTTAGATCACCGCGCTCCATCAAGTCGATCACTCGACCAGGAGTGCCGACTACGATTTCGACACCACGACGCAATTGCGAAATCTGGCGGTCGATCGCTTGTCCACCATAGACAGTAGCGATTCTGAGGTTTGAGCGACTCACGCTATTTGCTGGTAGCCCAGAAGCGAAGCTACGAATGGCAGTACTGACCTGCATAGCCAACTCACGGGTAGGAGTGAGGATTAGGGCTTGAAGTGCAGACTGATTAGGATCAATCCGCTCCAAAATTGGTAGAGAGAAGGCGGCGGTTTTACCAGTTCCAGTTTGGGCTTGACCTAAGACATCACGTCCAGCGAGCAGATGGGGAATGGCTTGAGCTTGAATTTCAGTGGGTGACTGAAAGCCGAGGGCTTCTAAAATTTGGACTCTAGCTTCAGAAATACCTAAAGATTGAAATGAAGAGGGCATGAATGCTCCTAAATTATGAAAATAAACGATAGTGCCAGTAGTTAATTGGCTTTAGTTAATTCGCAATAGCAGAAATCGCTCGTATACTGCTTAGACTATGTAATTAGACTATCTGGGCTATCAATTCAGTTATGTCCAAACTTAGAATTTGAATTTGTGACTCTAAATTTGTAATCTGAATCTGTCTGTCTAAACTTCTATCTAAACTTGGTTTCAAGATGGCTGACTAGAATCTAAAACTTAAATATGAATTAGATATTTCTATCAGGATTAGGTAATTGTCAAATATGTCAGGGATGAGAATTCTCAAAGTTATTTTTGAAAATTTGTCCTGATAACTATCATTGAAGAATTTTACCGAGCACTTGAACTTGTATCGAGCAATAGCCTTTAGTCACTGGCGAATTAAATTTGCTAAGTCACCTATAAAAATTAAGACTTAACGAAAATGATTTCCAGCACTGGCTAAAACTTGTCTCAAACAAAAGAGTTTGCTTTTTAACTTTCAGTTTTTGTTTCCAGTTTTGACTTTAATAGCTACCAAAAATTCCAGATTAAGCTTGAAAGTTAAGATTGTGGCTAGAAATAATCAAAAATGTTTTTGTAACTACAGACATTTCACAGTATAGGCTACTGTAAACGAATGTAAACAATTGATTTGAGTCATTGCTTAAGAATTATTTTTTAGCCTGGCATGGGATCAATACTGGTTATGCTTTAGCAGGATCTCAAGAAATTTTAGAAAAATGTTTTACAAATGATTAAGTTCACGTATAACTATCAGTTGCTTCATCTCCTTCACCGCGCGCTCTAGCCCAATCAACACGGCGCGACTGATAATGCTATGCCCAATGTTTAGCTCTTCCATGCCAGGAATTTGGGCGATCGCGGTTGTATTCCAATAGGTCAATCCATGTCCTGCATTTACGCGCAATCCTAGAGCGATCGCCTGAGCGGTGGCATTAGTCAACATTTCTAATTGGGTTTTGATCTGTAGCTCAGAATTAGCATTGGCATAGGCGCCTGTATGTAACTCGATAAATTTAGCGCCAGATCTAGCTGAAGCCTCTAGCTGAGAAGTCTCTGGATCAACAAACAAACTAACTGGAATATTCGCGCTTTGGAGCTTGTCTACGATTTTAATCAAGCGATCGCCGATCGCTACAATATCTAAGCCGCCTTCGGTGGTTACTTCTTCCCGCTTTTCTGGCACTAGGGTCACATAGTCAGGCTTAATTTTTAGAGAAATTTTGACCATCTCATCAGTGGCAGCCATATCGAGGTTGAGATGTGTCCGCACTGTTTGGCGCAAAATTTGTACATCCCGATCCTGAATGTGGCGACGATCTTCGCGCAGGTGTACCGTGATCCCATCCGCTCCTGCAAGCTCCGCAATTACCGCTCCTGCTACGGGATCTGGTTCTACGGCACGTCTTGCCTGGCGCACGGTAGCGATATGGTCAATATTTACTCCAAGGGTGGGCATAGCTTGAGAAAATTAGGAACATACTTAATATATCGCACTCAACTTTTCAGGATAAATTTTGGTATATCAAATAATATTCGTACCTATCAAATATTGAGGATTGGATGATAGCAATTCGCACTTGTAATTAAGCAACATTGCGGTAATAGCG
>JBBRVV010000191.1:0-4757 GCA_038246525.1 Pseudanabaenales cyanobacterium | reverse complement strand
TATGAACTAATCAGGCGAGAAATTGCCCAAGGTAGACAGGCATATATTGTTTTTCCGTTGGTGGAAGAATCAGAAAAGATGGAAGACATCAAAGCGGCGATTCAAGAGAAAGAACATCTACAAGAGAAGATTTTCCCTAATTTCCAAGTGGGGCTTCTGCATGGACAAATGAGTTCAGCAAATAAAGATTTAGCGATTCAAGAATTTCGAGCGCTTAAAACTCAAATTCTAGTAGCCACCACCGTAATTGAAGTAGGCGTAGATATTCCCAATGCTTCGGTAATGCTAATCGAACATAGCGATCGCTTCGGTTTGGCACAGTTACATCAATTGCGGGGTAGAGTCGGCAGAGGTGCCTCCCAGTCATATTGTTTATTGATCAGCAATTCTAAATCCGAATCGGCGATCGCCCGCTTACAGGTATTAGAACAGTCCCAAGATGGCTTTTTTATTGCCGAAAGAGACTTCCAAATTCGTGGCAAAGGCAAAGATGAAGGCACAGAACAGTCTGGTCATGCTGGTTTTGCGATCGAAGATCGACTGAGTGATGAAGCAGCCCGTCAAGAGGTATTCCAAATTGCGCGCCAAGCAGCAGAGAGAGTAATGGCAAAAGATCCTAGCTTAGACAGCTTTCCTGCTTTAAAGCTTGAATTTGAACGTCACTATCAAAGATTGCAGGGAGGAGTGATTTTTACTTGATTTACAGTATGATCGTTGAAGTTTGCAGCCAAATCCAAATAATTCATGACTAAGATCTATGACAGAACCTGTTTCGCCTAGCGATCGCTTATACTCCAGCCTTTCCTACATTCTTCCCCTATCGGCATCGGTGGTACTTGGCAGTAATCTGTTTATGCAGATCCCTTTTTTAGCGGAAATCTACAGCCCCTTTATTTGGATTTATCGCAATTTATTGATGTTTCCGCTCGTTCCTTTTTTAGGCATCAATGGCGAATTTGTGATTTTTATCCTGCTATTTACTCTAGTCCTGCGCAATCCCCAGGTAAATAAGTTTGTCAGATTTAACCTGACTCAAGCATTTCTGATCCAAATCGTCTTATTTATTAGTCAAGTGTTGATGCCAGTATTACAGCTGAGTTTAGGTAGCTTTGAAGCGGGTCGCTATCCCTTAATTGTGCTGGTTAATACTACATTTATGGGAGTTAGCGTTGCCTGTGGCTATGCAGCAGTGCGTGGTGCTATGGGTGAATACTCCGAGATTCCTGGTATTTCGGCGGCGGCTCTAATTCAAAGCGATCGCTAACTAAAGTTTATCCACAGTTTAACCAGCAGGAGAAATATCTATGGCTTGGCGCGGTGCAGTTAGTTCTTTAGAACGTCTCTATGCCTGTCTCCCTTACATTTTACCGATGGCAGGCGGATCTATTTTCGGAATATTCTTATATATTCAGTTTCCGCCGATCAGAGAAATATTTTTACCCTTTCTTTATATAAACTTTTTTATTAGTAGGGGGCTTTTACCTGGCCCCCTAGGGGCGCTAAGTTTAGAGTTTTTTGTCTGGTTTGGAATTTTTATTTTTGTAGTGCGTAATCAGCGACTGAAACATTTTATTCGCTTCAATGCCATGCAAGCCTTAATGATTGATATTTCTATGTCTTTAATTTTAGGAATTTTGCAGCTTTTGAATCTAACGGTTTTGCCAGGCGCAGAAGCGTTACTATTTAATTTTGCTAGGGTTGCGGATGGAAATGAGGGCGGTTTCCTTAGCCTATTGTTTGGTACGCTATTTAGTACGATTTTTTTAGCGGTGACAGCGATGTGTATCTACTCAGCAGTACAGAGTGCGCGAGGCAAATATGCAGAGTTGCCGATTATTTCCGATGCGGTTTACAGCATCACCCGCTAGCTCGTGCCGAAAATTGATTCAGATTCCTAGCTTTGCTTTAGCGTCTATTTAATTTATGACTACAGGTAATTTATCAACTTCAGAGCAAATTTTTACCCTTGCTACTTGGCTGGCAGGAGATTTTAGCAATTGGGATCAAGCGATCGCTAATCCGCCATTTTTTGCTCATATTCGGGTCTGTATTCGTCCTTTACCCCAAAGTCTTACAGCTAGAGGAGTTTGGCTATATTTAGAGCAAGCTTATGATTACTCTTTAAATACGCCCTATCGTTCGGCGATGTTGCAGTTGATCGAGTCTAGTAATGCTGAGTTTCCAATTGCGATCGCTAACTACAAGCTAAAAGATGCCAATACTTACTTCGGCGCAGCCAGGGAGCCACAAAAGCTGAATTCGCTTACACTTGAACACCTAGAGCCTCTGCCTGGCTGTGATATGCAGGTACAGGTAACTGAGCATAGTTTCAAAGGGCAAGTAGAACCTGGCAAAAAGTGTTGCGTGTTTCGCAATGGCAAAAATACTTACTTAGCCAGTGAGTTTGAAGTTACCGAGCAGACCTACTCCAGCTTAGATCGGGGTAATGATCCAGAAACCGATGATCGGATTTGGGGATCGGTGGCAGGCGCGTTTGAATTTAATAAAAAAGTAAGTTTCGCCGCCGAAGTTAAGCAGATAGAGGAGTTGAGGTAAAGGAATTGAGGTTTAAGAATTGAAAGCAATTATTGTTGGTGGGGGAGGTAGAGAACACGCGATCGCTTGGAAATTATTACAGTCTCACTCAATTGAGCAGATTTTTTGTGTGCCTGGCAATGGCGGCACGGCGCTACTACCTAAATGCACGAATATAGCAATGGCAGCAGAAGACATCGAGGGGATTTTACGCTTTGCCCTAGTGCAGGGAGTCGCCTTTACTTTTGTGGGACCAGAAGTGCCTTTAGCTTTGGGAATTGTCGATGCTTTTCGAGCCGAAGATGCACCGATATTTGGACCAGATAAACTGGGGGCGCAAATTGAGTCAAGTAAAGCCTGGGCAAAGGCTTTGATGCAGTCAGCAGGTATCCCCACTGCTACTTATGCTGTATTTGATCAGCTTGAGGCGGCGATCGCTCATGTGAGATTTGTAGGCGCACCGATTGTAATTAAAGATGACGGACTAGCGGCAGGTAAAGGGGTAACTGTAGCCCAAACTCTGGCTGAAGCGGAGGCGGCGATTCACCAAATTTTTCTAAACCCAAATCTGAACACAGATCTGGGCACTAATAAGTTAGTGGTGATCGAAGAGTGCCTGGTGGGGGAAGAGGTATCGGTCTTGGCAATCACCGATGGTAAAACAATCCGCCCACTCTTACCTGCTCAAGATCATAAAAGAATTTTGGATGGCGATCGCGGCGAGAATACAGGCGGAATGGGAGCTTATGCACCTTGTAAGTGGGTTACGTCAGATTTAATGGCAAAGATTCAGACCCAAATTTTGGAGCCAACTTTGGCAGAATTACAAAAAAGCGGAATTGACTATCGCGGCTGCCTCTATGCTGGCTTAATGATTACGGCTGCGGGTGAACCAAAAGTGATCGAATTTAATGCGCGCTTTGGCGATCCCGAAACCCAAACAATCTTGCCATTGTTGGAGAGTGATTTGAGTACAATTATTTTGGCTTGCATTGACCAAAAGCTCGACCAACTGCCAGATTTAACTTGGTTGCCCCAGTCATCAGTATGTGTAGTAATGGCAGCCCAGGGCTATCCAGGCAGTTACGAAATAGGCAAATTTATTACGGGCATTGGCAAAGCTGAGTCAGAAGGAGCGGTCGTCTTTCATGCAGGAACAAAGCTGAAGGAGAATACGATATTTACCGCTGGTGGCAGAGTTTTAGGGGTTACGGCCACGGGTGAAGATTTAGGGAAAGCGATCGCTAAAGCATACAACAGCGCTAAATACATCGAGTTTGAGGGTGCAGTTTATCGCCGCGATATTGGTAAAAAAGGACTAGGCTAGGTTTAACCATTCTGCTCGGATCATGCTCAAATGCCTGAAGAATTAACCACTGAAATTTTTAACCCTGAATCTTTACCAATCAAGACCGCCGCAAAATCAAATAATTCTGGCTTAGCGTCACTATTGCTCACAGTGGTGGAATTGCTGCGTCAGCTAATGGAAGCTCAGGTAATTCGTCGGATTGATCGCGGCAGTTTGAGTGATGGTGAAATTGATCGAGCCGCCGAGAGTTTACAGGCAATGGAAAAGCAGATTTTGAATCTCTGCGAAGTTTTAGAAATCGATCCTGTTGATTTGAATGTGGATCTAGGTGAAGCAGGAAAACTTTTACCAAAAAAAGGCGAATATTATCCCGATCAACCTAGCAAAGACGGCACAATTTTGGAATTGCTAGACCGTCTGATCAGTACAGGCGTTGTGATAGAAGGTGATGCAGAGATTGGCATTGCCCAGGTAAATCTAATCAAAATCAAGTTGCGTTTAATGTTGAGTACAGTTAGCGAGCTAGACTCTTAATCGGAATTTGGCTAGTTTCAGTGCTGATTAATTGGCTAGCAGACTGCTCAGGTGCCAATTGCCATAGACCAAAAACAGGCGCAACCCCTAATAGTACACCCAAGAAAATTGGTGGATAAATGCCCGCAGACAGGCTTAATGCCAAACCAAAGATAAAATTGCCGCAATAGAGAATTACAGGAAATAGCAGTTGCTGTTTAGTCAAAACTGGTAAAGGACGATCGCCCCACAACAGAGTTGCAACCGTCATAAATAATGCACCCGTCAACATCCAACCACCAGAGTTGAGGATCGGTGTACCAAAGAACAGCCCAAAGGGATTTAGTTCAGCATTAGGATAATACCAAAAAGGATAGGCAGACTGGCTCATGGCAGGGTC
>JBBRVV010000190.1:0-4786 GCA_038246525.1 Pseudanabaenales cyanobacterium | reverse complement strand
GGGTGCATTGTCACTCATGGCTTTTATTGCTACCTGTTATGTCTGGTTTAACAACACTGTGTATCCGAGTGAGTTCTACGGACCTACTGGGCCTGAAGCTTCTCAATCACAAGCATTCACCTACATCGTGCGCGACCAAAAATTAGGGGCAAATATTGGTACTTCTCAAGGTCCTACTGGCTTAGGTAAGTATCTAATGCGCTCTCCTTCTGGTGAGATTATCTTTGGTGGTGAGACTATGCGCTTCTGGGATGTACGCGCACCTTGGTTAGAGCCTTTGCGCGGACCTAATGGACTAGACATTGATAAGTTGCAAAATGATATCCAGTCTTGGCAAGTTCGTCGAGCCGCCGAGTATATGACCCATGCACCTTTGGGTTCGATCAACTCTGTAGGCGGTGTTATTACTGAGATTAACGCTGTGAACTTTGTTTCTCCGCGCTCTTGGCTATCAACCTCTCACTTCGTGCTTTCATTCTTTTTCTTGATCGGTCACCTCTGGCACGCAGGTCGTGCTCGGGCAGCTGTAGCTGGTTTTGAAAAAGGAATTAACCGCAAAACTGAGCCAGTGTTGGCAATGCCAGATCTTGAAGAGTAACTTGTAGCTTTCTATAAATAACTCTAAATTTAGATAAAAAAATTAGCCCCAGTGATGGGGCTTTCTGATGATTATCAATCGGTTCAAAATAATGATTAGGCGCTGCCCGTAAACATTACATCTGGAAATTTGGCTTGAGCTTCAGCCATCGGTTTGCCCTTGCCATCTTCTTGCCAATAATTAATCAACTCGGTGGCACGGTTTAATACCTCGATTCTTTCCTGATCGGAGATCCAGGGTTTTAATTCCATCTCCGACTTGAGCTGATCCCAGGCATCATCGCGCGGCCAGAAAAAATATTTTGTTAGAGGACTATGTCCTTTTCCTACCACTTGATCTACGGCTAGTGCTATGTTTTCTTCTAACCAAAGAATTTTTAGAATAAACTGAGACAAATTAATCTTACCTCCCTATTGTTGAAGCCTTTTCTACTGCGATCTCTGAGATTAACACAAAATTTACAATGGAAGCTAGCTTAATTTTTGACATTGATGGAGTACTGCGAGATGTTTCCAATTCTTATCGTCGGGCATTAGCCGATACGGTGGAGCATTTTACTGCCAGGGACTATCGACCAACAGCGTTAGACATTGATCAATTAAAGGCGGAAGGGCTATGGAATAATGATTGGGAAGCATCTTTGGAGCTTATAAGCCGCTTTACTATTACGCGATCGCTACCCCTAAAAATCTCTTTAGCTCAAGTGATAGAATTTTTTCAGCAGCGCTATCGAGGTACAAATTGGAATGGCTATATTCAAGACGAGCCGCTAATCGCCAATTGTCAATACTTTCAAGATTTGACTAAGGCAGGCATTAGTTGGGGCTTTTTTAGCGGTGCAACCCGTGGCTCTGCCAGCTTTGTGCTTGAGCGCTTAAATATTGTTGACCCAGTTTTGGTAGCAATGGAGGATGCACCTGGCAAGCCTGATCCTACTGGCTTATTTTTAGTATTACAGCAACTTGAGCAAGCCTCTAGTTTTAGCCGCAAGGTAATTTATGTGGGAGATACGGTGGCGGATATGCTCACAATTGGGCAGGCAAGGGCATCAAATCCCAATTACCAGTTTTGGGCAGTAGGAGTAATCCCACCTCATGTGGAAGATTCTATTAGTTACGGTAATTTATTAAGGTTGAAAGGTGCAGACTTAGTTTTAGATCGGGTTTTAGCGCTTACACCTGAAAAAATTGCGCAATTACTGAGGTAAAGCCCAGATCTCATAGTTTCCGTCTACTTCAGTCAGAATTTGTCCGCCAACTTTGCCTGGGAGTACGGTAATCCAGCGCCTTGAGCGATCGCCTGAAATTTCGCTATAAAGAATATTGCCATCGGGATCAAAAGCAACAATAACTGGATAGCGGCGATCGCCAAGGTCAATTTTTAGGCGGTCAATTTCTAGAACATAATCAACCCTGCCATTCCCGTTTAGGTCAATACTTTTGAGAGTCCAACTGCCAAGCTGACGGCGGAAGTCTTCGGGGTTGAGGGAAACTTCGCCTAAACTTTGGAGTTCTTGGTAAAGACTGAGATTGATCCGTTCAAAAATTGGTGTGGGTAGGTTGATTGGCGTAGTATCAATTCCCGTTGTGGCTGGTAGGCTGCCGTTAGTGGTAGCAATCGCTGGGATTTCACTTTTTTTCAGGCTTTGAGCTAAATCTGGAGAACCCGCTACCAGTAATCTTAGTTTTCCTTCGCTGGTAACCGCATAGGAGTGAGCCCGTAGGAAAGAACTGGCACTAAGCCCCAGTTCATCTAGAACTGAGAGAGTAAGGGTATCGTTACGGTTTAAACCGAACAGCTTCCAAACTGCAATTGGAGAGCGCCCGACTAATTCGGAGAAGATGCCCACCTGCCAGTTTTCCTGATCACGCACTAGAGATACATCCACCACATACCAATTTTCGGTATCAGGCAAGGATTTAGGCTCAATTAGCCAGCCACCACCAGGATTGCGACTCACAATAGCGGTCACCTTACCCAAAATCTGCTGCGGTTGAAGCTTGAAGGGCATCACATCTAATCGATCTAAAAAAGCGATCGCTTCGGTTAAATCATCACCTCTAGTGCTTAGCCATTTTTTCGCCGCCTGCAATCCCTGCTCAGCCATTACCGCGATCGCTGCCGCACTACGCGCCAAGCCAAAATTTTCACTTTTAATTTTCTGTAATACCTGCATTCGGACCAAAATATTTTGAGCAAAGGGCTTGAGCGTATCAAGTACACTTTTGGCGTTATTTTCTGAAGCCTCTGCTACAGCGATCGCTTCTGCCCAACGTCCATCAATCATTAACAATAGTGCTTGTCTACCGGGAGTAAGCTTAGGGCGATCAGCTTGAGTTGAAGTAAATTGGGCGTGGGCAGCGATTAGGGCATATTGCTCTAACACATAGGCAGATAGCTGTTTCTGTTGAGATTGCAATTCGGCTTTTGTCTGCTCTAGCTTTTCTAAGGCAGTAGACCAAACTCCTGAGCTAGCTAGGAGCAGAGATTCACCATAGCTAGTGGGTAGACCCAAGCCCTCATTTAGAGTTATTTGGCGCAGGTTTAGAGGCTGAAGCGGATTAGAAATTAGTTCGGGCTGAAAGATCTGGAAGTCAGGCTCAAAATCTTGATGGTGCTCAACTACAAATTGTGGCTCCCGCTTAGTCAACCCACTTTGCACCTCACTGCCTGAGAGTTCCGCAGGTTTACGGCTCTGTGCCCAATTGATTGAGGCTTGAACTAAATTTTGCCACTGGGGCAGTTTGTTCGGATTACTTCTCCATTCCGATAGTACCACTAAGGAGGGACGGGGCTGGGAAACGTATGCCAAGACCACACCATATTCAGCTTTCGCATTTGTGCCAGTCGCCATGAACCAATTGCCATAACTAGGAATCTCGCCACTAATTAGCTGTAACTGCTTGAACCCAAAGCGATCGCCCTTAAATTTTATTTTCTCCCTAACCGCAAAGTTACTCCTTGGTGCCAGTACAAACCAGTCATCTAAGCCATTCACTTCTACCCGACTGACTAATTGCAGCTTGCCAGTATTTGGCAGGGTTTGATATGCCCTAACTTCACGAATTTCTTGGTTGGCAATGTCCAAGACTGGATAGAAAGTAACAGGATCAGGCGATCGCTGTCGTTTATCATCCTTGGCAAACTCTAGTTTCTTCCCTAGCACCCGATCAGCATTTTTTAGTTGAGCATTAATTTCTGCCAAACTTAAAGGAGGCTCTAGCCCATAGGAGGGAATAGTGGGCGGTTCCGCCGAAAGTAGCCAATAAAAATTGATTGGATCAGTCAGTACCTTCAGCGCAAAAAAGCTGATTATGCCTAATAGTGGAATTGAAAGTAGGAGCAAGACGCGGCTGATCGAAAAGCCTACATCACTTAAAAATGGCTGTTCAGGATCTTGAACTATTTTTTTAAGATTTGTTGCTTCAGGGTTTACTTTTTCAGGTTGGGCAGGATCCGCAGGGGTTGAAGACTCCGACGCAAGATCAGATTCGGGCAAAAAATCTTTTTGAGGCTGCATTTCCATGGACTAACTTATTCGGGCTACCCAAGTTAATTATTTGAAGTTAATTATTTGAAGTTAATTATTTGGGCATCGATACTTAAGTACTAACATCGAGTAGGTACAGCTTAACTGTTTCTGGGATAGCCAGCCTCAAATATTTAGCTCGTTAATAAAAAATCTCAATTAATCTTCGATAATTAGTTTTGAGACAAGCGATCGTTAACCTTATCAGACATACCAAGAACCTTGCTAGGAGCTTTTTCAATTTCCACAATTCGTCCTAGAGTATGGCTAAATCGGCGGCTAAGTGGCTGATGACTAGGCTCTTTAATTTGTTCCAAAGTTGCTAACTGCTGCAATAAAGAAATCATTGCGGCTTTATTAGGTTGCTCACTTTTGAGAGTCAGAGCCAAGGCATCATACCAAAAACCAGCCTGAGCATAGATTTCGATCTTTTTTGCCAAAGTTGGAGATTGTTGTAACTGCTCCTGTAATTGGGCAGAGGGATTACTTACCTGTAGAGGAATTCTAAACCAAGGTGATTTAGCAGGGCTGTCAGCATCTACTACCACTTGCCAAGCATAGGTCTTGCCCGACACAAGTGTAATCCCTTGATCAGCAAGGCTAAATGTAGAAATTCCTGGCTGGACAGTCAGCTTTTGGCTAAAAATAGGCTGCTCGTT
>JBBRVV010000189.1:0-4820 GCA_038246525.1 Pseudanabaenales cyanobacterium | reverse complement strand
GCTCGTTGAGGCGATTGGAAGCGCTGTTATACTCATAAACGCTTAATTGCACGGGAACCACCGCACAGTAGTCTGTGTACCAAGCGAGGGTAGGACGGTTAGAAACGGTTTTGCCCAAATAACTAACAGGTGCAAGGGCAGCTAATCCCAGGTAGCTAGATGAAGTAGATTTTGTCGGCTTGGTAATTTCAGGCTTGGTAATTTCACAGGGCGATCGCCGACCAGCTGTACCACCTCTAGAACGGGGTGGAACTTGATCGGAGGGCGGCACATAGGCGGCAAAAAGAGGCGCAGGTAGAGACAGCGCAATTGCAAATGATATTAAAGATTTTGAAATTAAAAGCTTAGAAATTAATTTTTTTTTGAAAACTTGAGCAAATCCCTGGGTTAATCCCTGATTTAATTCTGGCGCTAACCTTGGGGAGTTCTGAAAAGTGTTATTCATATTATTCACTATAGATTACCCCGATAGAATCATAGCTTTAGAGTGCAGGATTGCAATGCTAATTCGGGCAGAGGTGTTTGCAGCTATTGACATTTTTAGCCCTTTCTTTAATCCTTTCCCAGATAAATTGCTAGGAACAGATTACTAAAAATAAAGAGTAAGAAATAGACAAGGTGAAAAATAAAAAGAGAGTCGCTGAATTGCAGAGACTCCCAAGATTTAAGACCATTAGGGTGGCAAGGTCTTTATGGCAATGGAGGTTACAGGAAGGATAATAATTTGTTGCTTCTTGTTTACGCTAATTTTCTTGCTGAAATATAAATATATTTATTCTTAAAGCTGTAAATCAAAAGACTGCGGTCAACTGAGAGCAAATATCTGCCTGGGGTTACGTCCTTAAGTCTACTTTAAGCTCCAATAAGTGGATTCTAATCTTTAGGTTTACTACTCACCAGTCAAGAATCAAAGCCATGTGGTTTTGGGGCATTACCGATATTTTTTAGATATGCTATATAAAAAAAATGACAAGCTCAAAAAGATTCTTATTTTTCCGCAAAAGAACTAAAACTCTGCTACCCTATGGAGTTAAAAACATTCTTTATCCGACTTAGGGAATTTCTGGGATGGCTAAAGTCTTAGCATTCACAAATAACAAAGGCGGTACAGGAAAATCTACCCTTTGCTCAAATTCTGCCCATATTGTTGCCAACACTGGGGCAAGAGTTTTAATTGTGGATTTGACCTCTCAGACCACATGCAGTACGCTTTTTTTGGGTTCGGCAAATCTGCTAAGTGAGTCAGATACGGCTATGGCTTTTTTGAAGAAGCGCCCAGAGAAGCATATTGAAGAATTAATTTTTGAAAGCGAAAAAGGTTTAGACATCGTACCTGCGCACGTATCAATGGCAGAGGCGGTAACCCAACTATCTGCTATGCAAATGGGCAAAGAAACCGTGCTAAAACGCGAAGTCGAACGGGTAGTTGATCAGTATGACTATATTTTTATTGATAGCCCTGGCGACTTAAATGAGTTGACTGCCAATGCGTTAGTACCAGCACATTTAGTTTTTATTCCTACTAGACTAAATCGCACTGATTTTCAATGTACCGAAACTACGCTGCGGTTTATTAAAGAAGCCGAGTCTTTCATTGGCGCTAGATCTGCTAGGGTAATCATCAATATGCTGGATGATCGCTATTTACCAGGTGAGGTTTGGGCTACATCTCATACAGGCGAACTTTACTGTCAGGCAAAGAAGTCCTTCTCGGATATTCTTTGCTCGGTTACGATCCCTGATAGTGCAGATATCCGGACTGCTTTTGATCGGGGTATGACGATTGTAGAATATAAGCCAAACTGCTTAGCAACTAAGAGAATTCAAGCCTTTGTGGCATGTGAGGTACTCAATGAATGAATCTAATTTGGCACGGAGTCTATTTTCAGGGAAGCCAAAAGCGCCTGCAAGGAAGAAAATGCCTAAAGGATTTACTCAGATTGACAGTTCTTTGGAAAATTCTCTGGATCCTGCCCCAATTAATTCTCAGATTAATTCTCAAGCTGGTTCTCAGGCGACTTCTGAATTTGAATCCAGTAATTCTCAAAATCCAGCAGAAACTTTACTTGAAGATCTAGTTGTAGATCTAACAACAAGTCCGCAAGAAAAAAATGAGCAAGAAAAAAAGCTAGAAAACTTTGGAGAGATTAGTGCGTCTGAGTTGGACATATTTTTACTAGAAGATTCTCTAGAAATCTCAAAAGAGGAAGCTCAATCTGCTTCACAATCTGAGTCAAAAGGAAGCTTCCAAGAAAATCTAAAGCCGAAAAGTTCAAGGAAATCCTCAAAGGATAACCAAGATACCCCAAAAGAAATTCCCAAAAAGTCTAGGGAAAATTCAGTAACTCAAATCAGTAATTTGGAAATAGAAATCCTTGCGCTCAAGCATCAACTCCAGCAAAAGTCACAAATCATTTTAGAATTAGAAACTGAGTTGCGAAAAGCGCTTAATGTCCAAACGATAATAATTGAAAGTCTAAAGCTCCGAAACTGTGAGCTAGAACTAAGACTAGAAGACAATTTGGCTACTTCAGCACTGTTACAGCGATCGCTTACTGAAATCGCATCTCAACAATTACAACCTAGCGATCGCTTAGTAGATTTAGAAGCTCAAGTTAATGAACTGCAAGAGCAAATATTAAAACAGGCGGGACAGGCGGCGGAATATGAGGCAGCAATTCAACATTGGAAAGAACAATCTCTACATCATCAACGTCATGCCTTGCAATTGAGTGGCGCATTGGAGCGATTAATGGATGAACGCAAAACTTCTAAGCGATCAACTAAACTAGAGAAGGAATTGGCTAGTCAAGCTGAGGAGCTTATGGCGGCTTTACCTTCTACTACTGTGATTCTGACTACGCCTGAGGATTCTAAAATTCCTGGCAAGGTCAATTTACCATCGTTTTTGGTACGCCCAAGACCAGCGCTTACTTAAATTATCTGCTTATTCCGAAGATATACGCTGCCAATTTAGCCCTACTTAAACTAACAATTTAGTCTTGCTTAATCTACAAGAGGATTCCAAAAATAATGCAGTTTAGTGAAGCGATTCCTACATTTATAATTACCTTGAGAGAAGGGGTAGAGGCGGCTTTAGTGGTCGGTATTGTTACTGCCTATCTAAAAAAAGTTGATCGGAGTGATTTGAATTCTTGGGTTTGGAGGGGAATTGGGGTTGGCTTAGCAATCAGTTTAGCGATCGGATTTCTTTTTAGCTGGCTGGCTGGGAATATAGGAGAACTTTCGCCAATTGCCGCACCTCTTTGGGAAGGAGTATTTGGTTTGGCAGCAGTTGTGATGCTAAGTTGGATGCTGATCTGGATGAGCCGTCAAGGAAAAGCAATTAAAGGGCAGATTGAAGCGGATTTGAACGCGGCTTTAGCTCTAGGGAAAGGAGGGGGAAATAAAGCGGAAAGTGAAGAAGAAAAAGAAGAGGGGAATGGCTGGAGCATATTCAGCTTGATTCTATTTGCGATTCTAAGAGAAGGTTTGGAAATAGTGTTGTTGCTAAGTGCGAAGTTTCAAGCAGGAATTGTACCTGGGTTGGGTGCGATCGCGGGGCTATGCTCAGCAGTTGTAATCGGTTTGGGTTTATTCCGATTTGGCATTAAAATCAATTTGCAAAGTTTTTTTCGGTGGGTCGGAGTCTTCTTACTATTGATTGTGGCAGGGCTTTTAGTCTCGGCTCTAGCCCATTTTGACCTTGCACTATTAAATTGGCAATTAATCAATCCCGATCTAGCCTCGATTTGTGTCTTTCCTGATGCCTTAGTCAGTCCACATACCTGTATTTTGGGCAGCTTACTGTGGGATTTACACTTACAATTACCCCAAAGAGAATTCCCTGGAGTGGTATTACGCGCCTTGTTTGGCTACGAAGAGAAATTATATTTAGTAGAAGCGATCGCTTACTTAGGATTTATAGGTATTATCGGAACCGCTTACTGGCAATCTCTTGGTGAACAGAGTTCTAAAATAAAAATCCCTAAAGAATCTCTAAAAGAAACTTAGAAAGAAACTCAGTCAAAGTCATGAATATTTTGTACAGATCTCTTTTTCTTGCTAGTTTAATTTCTTTGACTGCAATTATGTTAGTGATTATGCCAGCTTCAGCTTAGTGGAAACTGGGAGTAGAGGTTAAAGAGATCAAAGCCAAAACAATTTATAAAGCTGCCGAAACCTTAGAAGCAAAGGGAGAAATTAAGGCAGCGATCGCTTCGCTTTAGTCAGTATCTGATCGCAGTACCTAAGTTCTAATGGAAAAATTTTATCGCCAACTAGCTACGGAGAAATCAACAATTCAATCTTTAGCAGAAACTCAGCGAGAGATGATTAAAGATCCTAAATTCAATCATCCCTTTTACTGGGCAGCATTTGTACTAATTGGCAATGGATTATAATCGAAGTCTAGTAAGCGCTTGCTCTAACTAAAAAAGCATTGGGGTTTTCCATTTCTACTGTAGAAGAAACTGAGAAAATCTTTGCTTCTCCATTAATTATGGCAAGTTTACTAGAAGTAGCGATCGCGAATAAAGCTCTTTCGCCAGTCTGTAATTTCACTTCCAAAAAATAATTCTCTTGGGCGATCGCAAAACTTCGATCAGGGCAGACATTTACCTTTGCCTGATAGCCATGATACTTGTAGCTAGTTGTGCCAGAAAACTCTCCTTCTAAATCGGCAAGATGTTGCGACTTCCCATAAACCGTAGTATCTAAGGTCTGTTTGGGCATAATAAAGCGATTTCTGGAAACAATAAAATTCGCCATAGACTGAGTCACCCCAGCCGCATTTTTTTGCTGATTAGCCTCTCGCATTC
>JBBRVV010000188.1:0-4829 GCA_038246525.1 Pseudanabaenales cyanobacterium | reverse complement strand
TGGTGCCATCTGTAGAACCATCATCCACAATAATAATTTCACAATCCTTAACTGGAGAAGCTTTGATTGCTTTTACTACTTCATAAATTGTCTTTGCTTCGTTATAACAGGGAACAATTACACTAAGTTTCATAGATAAATTTTACAGGTAGCTTCAATTTGCAATCAAATTCTTAAAAAGCATAGGAGATAGCAATATTAGTTTAAGATTCTACCCTTTCAAGTAGATTTTTAAGCAATCGGATTAATATCTCTTCGGTCAAAGCCTAATCAGGGCCTCTGGGAAGCGGCGGTTCAATTCTGCTAGCACGGGGCAGACAACAGCATTATCCATTTGATTTTGCAAATTATTCCAGCTATAGGGCAAGCGATCGCAAGCAGACATCCAAAGCAATCTCTTAGCGCGGGTCATGCCCACATAGAGCAGACGTAGTTCTTCGGACTGTTTGAGGTTTTGGCAATGTTGCCAGACTAGCTGAGGATCTGGTTCAACTCTGTCGCCACTAACAAGGCTACGCAATTGCAGACGCACTACATCGGGCAAGCTAAAATCCGCCAGAAATTTCACGCCATCGGCGAGGAAAGAAGTGCCAGGGCAGGAGCGTTCATGCAGAAAAGGCATAAAAACTAGATCCCAGTCTAAGCCTTTAGCTTTGTGCAAACTAATTATGGTTAATTGTCCAGGTTTCATATACCGCCCTTCGGGATTTTCAGTTTCTACTGCCTCAAAGTTTTCGGATTCCACGATTTCTTTGAGCGCAATTAGCATTTCGGCTAGATTATATTTTCCAATCAATTGCTGGGAGAGGCGATCGCTTAATTTGTCGGCAGTGGCAAGTTCTGTTTGGTCGTAGTCTAGGGTAAGCGCAATAAAACTGAGCAGATAGTAAAGCGGTAATTCCAATTTTGCTTGGAGCAGTCCAATACATTTCGCTTGAGCTATTTTGGCTGCTGATCTCAATTCTGGATCAATTGGCGTAGGGAAAAGAAAGGCTTCAGGCATACTAGCTAGCGAGTTTAGATCTAAAGCCGAGATAATCTGACGTTCCTGCATAATCTTTAGGGCTTCTTTCAGCAAATCAGGCGAATGGGGACGCTGTAAGAACTGTAAAATCGCCAATATTTCTAAGGGCACACGGGAACGGCGATCGCTTTGCTCCACATCATAGAGTTCTATTTGATGCTCTGTAGTTAAATGCTGTAACTTTTCAAATAGAAATAAGCCCTGTTTATGCTGCCGCACTAAAACTGCCATACTCAAAGGGCGATCGCTGCTAGATGATAATTCAACAACTCTTTGGGAAATTAAAGCGGCAGTATGTTCAATATCGTAGGGATAACAAATTTCTAAACCTCTTCCCAATGGTTCGGGATTGAGTTGGGGATCGCCTGGTTCCACGGGTTGAATAATTTGCTGGCGAAAAGGCTTAGCCGCCTGATTATTCCCCTGAACATCCCTAGAGGCATACTTAGATTGATTAACCCACTGCAAGGCAAAATTAGCCGCAGCAATAATTGGCTTCGCACTACGTCCTGCCCGATCCATTGTGACCAGACGACCTTGGTTTTGGGCTAGATCACAGAACTGATTAAAGAATCGCAGATCAGCCGAAGTAAAAGTAGAATTGATTGCCTGATTTGGATCACCGACTCGCACTAGATTAGATTCTGAAGTATCGGGATTCCAAGCCAAAATCTCTAATAATTTAGTTTGAAGTGGTGAAGAATCCTGTGCCTCATCCTCAAATACGGCAAATACGCGCCTTTGCCAATACTCCCTGGCTGCATCATTTTCAAGTACCTGCAAACCTGCCAGAATCATGTCATCGTAGTCAATTTTATGCTCTTGCTTTAATAATTCACTATAGGATTGATAGAGTTCGCTAACGTAGTGCAGTAAGCTATTCTCGCTAACATTCTCAATCATTTCTCTAACTTGAGCAGTGGCAATCCCTGCACTTTTAATCCCAGCGATCGCTTCTTTGGCAAGATTAGGCAAAATCTCGGTGCGTAAAACCGTTTGGCGACGCATTCTTTCTGCTTCTTCGCCATCAAATCCCTTTCCTTCAATTAGCAATTGATAATCTTTAGGAAAATTACTCTGCCATTGGCGAATCGCTTGACGTGCTAGTCTTTGCTTTTGGGCATCGGTAAGAATTTGGGTTTCGCTAGAGCTAATTCCAGAAATATCTGGATGGTGGGTAGCAATACTGAATGCCAAACTATGGAGCGTGTTCACACTAAAAGCACTTTGGGGCAAATGCAGAAATTTTAAGTGTCTTGCCACTTTGTTGCGAATATTTACCGCCGCCGAACGGGTAAAGGTGACAATCACTAACTGACGCTGACGATGGAGTTGATTTTGGGCGATCGCGATCGCCGCTGCGGTTGCCATTCCTGTCGATTTTCCTGCACCTGGAACTGCCGAAACTGCTAATTTTCCACCCCGCCAGTCGGCTAACTCACGCTGTCCTGGACGAAGTGCGCTGCGCAAGCTCTCGATTTTTTGTTGAAGATTTAACTCTAATTCCATAAACTAACTGCTGCTAATTAATTTTTATTTCTTTATTGTCAGACGGATTTCAACTAATCGGCGATCAAGTCTTCAAGCGCATCGGCAAAAGCTAGATTAGCTTAGAGCTTAGACTTTACCATCGCAGTCTAAAGCCTCAAAAAATTTAATAGTTTGTAAATATAAAAGCCTGCTGTCCAATTACCAAATTGTATTTATAGGAAACTTAGTACCTGTTGCCCAAGCGATCGCTAAAGCTGAAATTGAATTAAACAAGACGCCAAATTTGTTGGCAGATTGAGTACATGATCTATAATAACTTCCAAGATTTAGCTTGCCTATTTCTCTGTAACTGATATCTTCAAGTTTCCCATCAAGTTTCCCATAAATATATCGTCCTCAGCAGATCTTCCTATGGCTCGAAAATCTAACTCGGCTCCATCCAAAAGTACCTCAACCACTAAGGCTACCTCAACTACTAGGGCTACTGGGGCTACTGGGGCTAATGTTAAAAGTGAATTGGGGATCTCAGATCTACGTTTACGCTTTAACTTTTTGGAACAAGAAAACGCAAACCTAATCAAGCAGATTGAGACAAATAAAACAAAGCTAAATGATCTTAACGACAGCATTCAAGCAATTGGGCTGGAGATCGTTGAAAAAAGTGCGCCGCTTCGCCAAAAAGCAATGGAATTAGATCAGAAAATTCATGACACATTTGAACAGATTCTGACTGCTAGAAAGTTGGGTAAGAAAACCAAGAAAGATGTCGAATCAGTTTATTATCATCTTCAAGCTGATGGAATTATTAGCTCTAGACAATTACCTATCTCTGAAGATTCTCCTAAATTTCCAGATTTTGCGGATTCTGAAGACTGGCAAGAAGATGATCAGAAATCAGAACATCTGCTCGAAGATATTCCCAAGTTAGATCGAGATGAGCAGAAAAAGATTCGCCAGGTATTTTTACGTTTAGCCGATAATTTTCACCCCGATAAAGTCACCGATCAGGTAGAGAAAGAATATCGCACAGAAGTAATGAAGGAGATTAATTTAGCCTATCAGAATGGCGATTTAGCTAAGCTATTGGCAATCGAAAAGCAAAAAGAATTAGGGGTAGAGATTGATCGAGATAGTGCTGATGACCTGACGCGCCAATGTTTGAGGGTAGAAGCGGAGAATGATTTCTTAAAAAATCAACTTGAAGACTTAAAGCGAAAACTTAAACTGACTAGAAAATCTGAACCAGGAAAGTTAACTGCTGTCTTCAAAAAGATGGCTAAACTTGGGGGCGACCCGATCGCTGAAGCTCTGAGCGGAATAGAAGCAGAGATTGCTGGGGTAGAGAAATTGTACAAATTTATAACTGATTTTCGCGATCGCCGAATTACGGTCAAAGAATTTTTAAAAGGACCAACTGCACTAATGAGTCAGCCCCAAATCTCTGAAGAAGAACTAATGTTGGAGTTTCTGTCGCAATTTGTCTAATTTTAAGCACAAACTTATCCAGGCTCAGAGCCAGGCTTAGGACCAGAAGAATTAGAACCAAAAAAAATAGTAGGCTGTCCCTCTTGCCAATCCACTGGGCATAGTTGATCAGCATATTTTTGAATATGCTGAATTGCTTTGAGCGTGCGAAGAGTTTCTTCTGTACTGCGTCCAAACTCCAGGTTATTGATTGTGCAATGTTGGATAATTCCTTGGCGATCAAGAATAAATAGGGCCCGCATAGCCATACCTGTGGCTGCATCTAGCACATTGAAATCATTGGAAATTGCTCTGGTAGAATCAGAAACCAAAGGATAGTTTAAGTCACCCACTCCCCCCTGGCTACGACTGGTTTGAATCCAGGCTAAATGGCAAAATTGACTATCCACCGATACGCCCAAAATTTGGGTGTCTAACTGCGTAAACTCAAGGCAGCGATCGCTAAAGGCAGCAACTTCGGTGGGGCAAACAAAGGTGAAGTCGGCGGGATAAAAAAATAGCACCACATATTTTCCTTGAAAGTTGGAGAGTTTAATCTGCTCAAACTCCTGATCAATCACCGCGATCGCCTCAAAATCTGGTGCCTGCATTCCCACTCTTGCTTCTTTGATCTCGGCTTGACTCATAAATATCCTTAAAATGCAAGTAGCTAAAGCTAGTCAATTTTATCGCTCCGATGTAAACCTGATATGCTATTTAGGAAAAGATCACCTCAATCAATTAAAAAGCATAGATCTATGTTGACAACAGCTATTCATAATGGCTTAAATCAGGGTGAGACGGTTCAGCGCCCTTGGGGTTCGTTTACTACCTTAGAAGATGGTAGAGG
>JBBRVV010000187.1:0-4854 GCA_038246525.1 Pseudanabaenales cyanobacterium | reverse complement strand
CATGATTAGCTGATTATCTGCCAGGTTAGGATCAGCAACTAGCGCATTGAGCGGAATGCCATCGCTACGCAGATTTGCCTGCCAGGCACCACTGGTCAAGTTGTAATCTGCTTGTACCTGCGCCAAGCCCTGTGGAAATTGCACCCTGGTATCGCGCAAAGCCGCTTTCTGATCGGCAATCAGAATTTCACCCATAGCGGGATAGAGAGCTTGGGGCGCATTAAACTGGGCTAAAACCTGGGGCTTAGACAGTTTGCCAAAAACTTGCACAGCAGCCGAAACCTCTCCCACTAAGATTGGTAGCTTAGAGCTATACCAGGCGGCAGCTTTCTCGGCGGAAATTTGCGAAACTTGAAAGGCCAATTGCAAATTTTGGTTGACCAAGTTGATTTGTCCCTGCCCGTTTAGTTTGCCACCAATGGTTGGGGTTGCTTGGAAGTCGGAAAGTTGTAGTCTTTGCAAATCACGACTAGAAATTTTGCCCTGCACTTGGGTGAAACTGGCTTTGTCAATGGTGACAGGCTTAGTAGACTGAAACTTGAGGTCTAGCTTTGGCTCATCTAGTTTGCCTCTGACTGTGGCTGCGGTAGCGATCGCTCCAGAGATTTTATAAGTAGTGGGAAAGTTAAATTCCTGCAGCACTTGCTTGATCTCTTGGCTAGCAATACCAATCTTTAGATCAAAACCTGCGCGATCGCTAATTGTGCCATTGGTTTTAGTGGCAATTGTGCCGTAGTTGGCGACTAAGCCTTTAACTGACACCCGATTTTCGCCAGTAGTACCATTGATCCCAGTCGCAAATTCGAGGTTGCCATTGATTTTAGTTAAGGGTTTAGGAATTACTTGAGCGATCGCTACTCCATTTTTGACTTCGACCTTACCGCTGATCTGAGGTAACTGTTCTGGGAAAATTTGCAAGTTAATCTGGCTATCCAGCTTGCCCTGAGTCAAACTAAAGGGTAATTTCAGATTTCTCACAAAGCCAGGCAGGACTTGGGCTGAGAGATTTTGAGACTGTAAGTCTACCTTGCCATTGCCACGAGTTAAATCCCACTGCAACTGAGTGGTGATCTTACCTAAATCTTGATTTTTAGCCTGAAGCTCCCGATTGATCGCTTGACTTAGCTTGACAGGATCGGGAATGTCTGTACTACTGCCCAAGAAGGGTAAGATCACCTTACCACCGCCTGATGCTGTAACTTTTTGTGCCTGGGAGTTAGTGATTTGCCAATTACTGTTTATTTCCAGGTTAGCGATCGCCACTAAATCAGCACTTCTAGCAGGTTGCAGCGTAATTTGCCCCTGGGTGATTTTCACCGTGCGTAGATCAATTGAATTTTCGGTAGCAACAGTCTGCTTAAGCATTGAAGGTAGAAAAGAACCGTTAATTAGATCCTGCTGTAAAAAGATCTGGGGACGGTCTACGACCAAATCTAGACCTATTTGGCGTCTCTGCCAGTAGGCTCCAAGGTCTAGCTGTACCTCGATCGCTGGCGCAATTAAAAAATTCTTTTGATCAGCGGTGGGCAAAATCTGAGATGCAGCAAAGCGGACTGAGCTAGGGCTAAACCGCTCTACTCGTCCCAATTTCACAGGGCGTTGCAGGGTTTTGCTTAATTCTGTTTCGAGCCAAGGTGATAGCTGTTCACTCAGCCAGTAATTGCCGTAAACAAATGCCCCAAGAGTCCCACCAAGTGCTGTGGTGGCGATGCCTAAGCCAATCAACTTCCATTTTTTAGTAGAAGATTTGGGCGGCTGACTCTCGCTCATGCTTCCCTCCGAACTTCCAATCACCACTCTGCTACCACTGTATCACGGTCATATCGTCCAGCACATTATCCATGCTGGGCTGGGATTTGGACTGGGATCTTGCTTGGCTGGGCACCAGATTTAGCTCATTGGCGCGTAGTACTTCTTGGGACTCAGAGGAATTGATTTGTTTCAAGGCACGGACGGCGGCATTGCGGATAGGGCGATCGCTATATTTGAGTAAGGGCGACAGGTGAAAAACCGCATCATAACTCTGAGCTGAAGCGCCAATTTCGCCTAATGCGCCGATCGCTTCACATTGCACAAACACCACTTGATCGGCTTGAATTAGATCTGCCAAAAGCGGCACGGCCTCTAATAAGCCCATTTGTCCCAGGGTACGGGCGGCAATACTGCGAGTGTTGCTAGAAGAATGTTTGAGCATCGAAGCGATCGCTTCCAAGGCGGGTTCACCAATATTTTTCAGCGCTGCTACCGCTTGAGATTGAATGCCAATATCTGGATCGGTTAGCAGATTTGCCAAGGGCACAGCCGCTAAAGGTGAGCGAATTTGCGCCAAAGCCCAGGCAGACTCTAACCTAATGGCAGTTACTGAATAACTCAGCATTTGAATTAAAGTAGTCACTGCTATGGGTGCAGCCAATTGCCCTAGGGAATGAGCCGCATTAATTTTTACTAAGTCTTCGCTATACTTCAAGGCATCAACCAAAGGAGCCGCCGCCGTGAGGTTGCTTTTACCTAAGACTCTAGCTGCCGCCGCTTGAATTTGCACCGAAGGGCTCTGCAAAAAAGAAATTAAGATATTAAAGGATTCAGAGCTACCAATATGGCTAAGGGCAATCATCGCCTGGGGGAAAATCATTCTTTCTGGATCACTAGCGATCGCGGTCAAAGCGGGAATTGCCTGGGGAGAGCGCAAATAGCCTAAAGCTAAAGCTGCTTTTTTACTTAACGCCACATCATCGGTTTCAAGCCGACTAAGTAACTGAGGCACTACATTTTGGCGAGATCGCCTCAATTTTTGTAGAACCAGACTGAAACGATCAGGGCGGTCTGCTAAGTCGAATTCCGCAATCAAGCCTTCTATCCCCCCTAATTCTGGGGCAAACTCAGGATCTAAAGACTGCCTGAGAGCATGAGAATAGTTTAAGTCCTGCATATCTGACACATTCAAATCCACTTTAATAATATCTGCAAAAATATCTGCCAATATCTACATTGAAATTAAAACATCTGACCTGTTCGATCCTAAAAGCGAGTTCTGCTTTCAGATTTAAGCTAACTTAGCCTACAATACTAGACGCTAAACTCAGTCAAAGGTTAGATTTTTAGCAATTTATGAATCAACTGCTCAATGCTTTTACGCTTTTTCTCAGTCTGTTGGTGGAAGCGATTCCATTTTTGCTACTGGGGGTGTTGCTTTCTAGCATATTACTGATTTTCGTAGATGAGCAGCAACTAATAGCACGCATTCCGCGCAATCCTGTTTTAGCTGCCTTGTCTGGAAGCCTTTTGGGCTTTTTATTCCCTGTATGTGAATGTGGCAATGTGCCTGTAGCACGGCGTTTAATCGGCAAGGGCGCACCAATATCGATGGCAATGGGTTTCTTATTGGCAGCACCAACCATTAATCCGATTGTGATTTGGGCTACCTGGACAGCCTTTCGTGATCAGCCAGAAATTGTCGTACTGCGGGTGGTTTTCTCTTTAGCGATCGCTACGATTATTGGCTCAATATTCGGGATGCAAAGGGATATACGTCCTTTTCTCAAACCAGCTTTAGCCTTAGCTTTACCTGCAAATATCTCCCGTGCCAATCCTTTGCCAAACCTCACTAGTTCTAATCTTCCAGCTACAGGTACGTTTTTTTTAGGTGAACCAAACAAACCGCTACAATCTCTGCTAACTGATAGCCAAGTTATTCCTAAATCCTTAGAAGATCGCTTACAACTTTTGCTCACCAATACGATTATTGAATTTAGAGAATTAGGTGGAGTGTTAGTAATCGGCAGTGCGATCGCGGCTAGTATTCAAGTGTGGGTACCTCGCGATTTGATTTTAACTTTAGGGCAGGGACCAATTAGTTCAATTGTGGCAATGATGGTGCTAGCGGCTGTGGTTTCCATTTGTTCGACCGTAGATGCCTTTTTTGCCCTTTCTTTTGCCGCAACTTTTACCAGTGGCTCTCTCTTAGCCTTTTTGGTATTTGGACCAATGGTGGATCTAAAAGCAATTGGCTTATTACTGACAATTTTTGAACAGCGGGCGATTTTTTATCTGTTTGCGATCGCTGCCCAACTTACTTTCCTTTTTTGTCTATTTCTAAATCTTCAGGTGAGATAAAATGCCCAAATCAAATTCTCAGTTCAAGAATAATCAAAAAGCCAAAGCACAATTCTCAACTTGGCTCGATCTCTTGGCAATGGCAGGCTGGGGAATTCTATTAATCAAACTCTGGCTATCTGATCAGCTTTATCTACTAATCCATCCCAACTATCGCCCTTTGACTATTGTGGCTGGTTTAGTATTGATTCTATTTGCAGCGATTTTAGCTTGGCAAATAAAACGTAAGCCGCTCAGTTCTCTACCCCACCAGAGTTATCTTTTACCCCAGTGGAGTAGTGGCTTGTTGATTCTGACTGCAATTCTTGGTTTAGTGATTAGTCCTCGTCCCTTCGGTGGCGATACTGCCTTTCATCGAGGTGTAGGTGAGCAAATCAATTCGGTCCGTCCTGTCCAATCTTTTCGGGCAAATAGTAAATCGGAGGAGCGATCGCTACTTGAATGGATTCGCACTTTGAATGTCTATCCTGAACCAGATGCTTACCAAGGGCAAAAAGTGAAAGTTTTAGGCTTTGTGGTGCATCCGCCCGATTTATCCGAACAGTTTTTTTTAATTACTCGATTTGTAATTACTTGCTGTGCGGCTGATATTTATCCTATCAGTCTGCCTGTCAAACTAGAATCTGGGACTAGAAATGCTTATCCGCGCGATCGCTGGCTGGAAATCGAAGGACAAATGATCACCGAAACTCTCGACAACAGAAGACAGCTAACGATTGCCGCCACAAAGCTTACTTCAAT
>JBBRVV010000186.1:0-4870 GCA_038246525.1 Pseudanabaenales cyanobacterium | reverse complement strand
GTAACTGCCGCGAGCCCAACTACATTTACAAATAAACCCAAATAATTCTTTTTCATACTTTATGTCTACTCCGATTTCTAGTGTCGCCAAGCTAGCGACGGTTTCATAATTGAAGACTAGCAAAGGGAGTAGGGGTTCCACAAAGTTATTAAAGAATGCTGATGATGCCCCATTCTAAGGTATGATCTATACAAATAAACAAAACCTTACATTCTGAAACAGACTTTTTCGGTAATTTCTTAATTACTTAAATTCTTTAATCATTTGTGAGCGATCAGATCAACTGTTGCACTTATCCTCAAAAACCTTTCACTACACTTCTAATTCTTTCTATGAAACTTGCTATCTTGCCTCTCCTAAGTTTGCTTTTCAAAACAAGCACTAATCAGAATTTGCCTTCTCAAATTGTTTGGACTGTGCTCCGCGTGGTTGCTGGGGTAGTCATGGTGCACAACGGCATCGATAAACTCTCCGATATCCCAGGCTTTGCCACCGCCTATGTTGAAGTAATTGGGCTGCCTTTCCCAATTTTCTTTAGCTACCTGGCTGCTTTGACTGAAACCTTGGGTGCTCCCCTTTTATTATTGGGCTTGTTCACCCGTCCTGCAGCTTTGGGCTTGACTTCTACGATGTTGGTAGCAATTTATCACCACATCTTAGTTGCAGGTTTAAACATCCCTTACATTGAACTTTCTGCTTTGTATGCAGCCGTATTCTCCTTCTTTACTATAAATGGCGGCGGCAGCTTCTCGATCGATGCGCTAATTGCTAAGCTCTTGCCTGCTACTGAATCTGAATCTGCAGAACTAACCGCAACTGCTGAGAAAGCGGCGGAAAAAGAATTAGCAGCATCACAAACTAGCGAAAATTCTAGCTGGGGTTCTTACTTGCGTTAATTTAGCGATCACACATTAACTTAATAAAATTTTGTAGATCTGAAAATCATGATACTTTCAGATCTTTTTCGTCTTTATCTCTCTTCTGCAAGAAAACCCCAGATTTATCGGCGGGATGAATTGCGATCAACATTTGAAAATTAGCATAGTTACTTGATAGAATTGCAATGGGTAGGTGATAACCAAGCCTAATTCTACCCATACCGCAGGGCTTGCGGGAAAGCGGGTCAAAGCTTCAAGTCTGTGGAGCGAACTTAAGACCAAAAAGCTCCTAGAGAGTGGAGGCAGTTGCAAAAAGCCTGAAAAGGAAAGAAGCAGAAACCTAAGTTGCAAATCTTAGGAATCCCACCGATTTATCGGCGGGAACATGTCAATTGTAGACTAGATCTAATATCAGTGTTTCCGAGATCCATCTATGCGTTTAAGCGAAATTGTTCACCCCAACCAGTTGCATGGCTTATCGATTGTTCAGCTTGAAGCGATCGCTCAACAGATTCGAGAAAAGCACTTGCAGACGATCGCTGCGACTGGCGGGCATCTTGGTCCAGGTTTGGGCGTAGTAGAACTCACTCTTGCCCTATATCAAACCTTAGATTTGGATAAAGATAAAGTTGTATGGGATGTGGGGCATCAGGCTTATCCTCACAAGTTGATCACAGGTCGATATCAGCAATTCCATACCCTAAGGCAAAAGAAAGGGGTGGCGGGCTATCTCAAACGCAGTGAAAGCAAATTTGATCACTTCGGTGCAGGACACGCTTCTACCAGTATTTCGGCAGCTTTAGGCATGGCGATCGCGCGCGATCAAAAGGGCGAAAATTTTAAGTGTGTAGCAATTATTGGCGATGGGGCACTGACTGGTGGCATGGCACTTGAGGCAATCAACCATGCGGGGCATTTACCCAAAACTAACTTGTTGGTCGTATTAAATGACAACGAGATGTCAATTTCCCCTAATGTCGGCGCAATTCCTCGCTACTTGAATCGCTTACGTATTAGTCCGCCTTTGCAACTGACTAAAGAAAATATCCAAGACCAAATTCGTAGTCTGCCCTTTGTGGGTGAAACTCTCAGCCCTGAGCTAGAGCGGATCAAGGACAATATCAAGATCTTGACCATGGTGCAAAACAAGGTGGGCGCAGTATTTGAAGAATTGGGCTTCACTTATATCGGACCAATTGATGGACATAACCTGAAGGAGCTAATCAATACTTTCAAAGTTGCCCATACACTTCAAGGTCCCGTAATTGTGCATGTGGCAACTACCAAAGGCAAGGGCTACAGCTATGCTGAAGATGATCGAGTTGGCTATCATGCCCAAGGATCTTTCAATCTAGATACTGGCAAAGCGATCGCTTCTACCTCTACCAAGCCCAAGCCACCTGCCTATTCCAAAGTTTTCGCTGACACTTTAATCAAGTTGGCTGAAGCTGACAAGCGCATCATCGGTATTACTGCAGCAATGGCGACAGGCACAGGATTAGATAAGTTGCAAGCAAAACTGCCTGATCAATATATAGATGTTGGCATAGCTGAACAACACGCGATCACTTTGGCAGCAGGGCTTGCCTGTGAGGGAATGCGTCCCGTAGCGGCGATTTACTCTACCTTCTTACAACGTGCCTTTGATCAGATTGTGCATGATGTGTGTATTCAGAACCTGCCCGTATTTTTCTGTTTAGATCGAGCAGGAATTGTTGGTCAAGATGGTCCTACCCATCAAGGCGCTTACGACATTGCTTACCTGCGCTGTATTCCGAATATGGTACTTATGGCTCCCAAGGATGAAGCAGAATTGCAGCAAATGGTGGTGACAGGCATTAATCATAACGGTCCGATCGCTATGCGTTATCCCAGGGGTAATGGTTTGGGTGTGCCGATTCAGTCTGAGGGCTGGCAGCCTTTAGAAATTGGTAAGGCTGAGATTTTACGCCAGGGTGATGAATTATTGCTGGTAGCCTATGGCTCAATGGTGAATGTAGCTATGCAAGCGGCTGAGATCCTCTCTGAACATGGGGTACAGGCTACAGTAGTGAATGCCAGATTTGCCAAGCCCTTGGATGTTGACCTAATTGCGCCCCTAGCCGAAAAAATCAAAAAGGTAGTAAGTCTAGAAGAAGGCTGCATAATCGGTGGCTTTGGTAGCGCCCTGTTGGAAGAATTGAGCGATGCTGGCATTGCTGTACCAGTTTTGCGCCTGGGAATTCCAGATCTTTTAGTAGATCATGCTACTCCCAATGAATCTTATGCCGACTTGGGCTTAACTAGTGGTCAGATTAGCAATCGCATTTTGCAGCATTTTAAAATTGCTAAAGTGAGTAACCATGAAAAGGTTAAGGTGTGATTGCGATAACAGCAGCAGCTCCAGCCATAGACTTAGCTAAAGATCCAACTAGAGACTTATCAGCTAGCTTGTATGAATGTGACTATTTGCGGTGGGTTGATGATACTGTTACCAAACTTGAATCCAGAAATTTTGAGCAGTTGGATTTAGCAAATTTAATTGAGGAGATCGAAGATTTGGGGTGATCGCAAAAGGAAGAACTAAGACAGCGTTTAGCTACTTTACTTACATATTTACTTAAGCGCGTCTATGTAAATCTGCCCCAAGATTTTAATGGTTGGGAGCGCACAATCAGAGAACAGCGCCGCCAGATTAAATTTGAGTTAGAAGATTCTCCTAGCCTGAGTGCCATTTGGCATAAATCCTTTGATTCTGCTTGGCGGTTTGCCCTAGAAACGGTGCGTGAAGACTATACTCAGGTTGAATTTCCTGACATCTGGCAATTTAGCCGTGAACTCGAACCGATCCTAAATTTAAATTTTTGGGAATAGTGATTTCTTAGAAGGCGTTGCCTGATAGTGAGATTATTTCGCCAATTCAAGAGATTAAAACCATTATGGGGGCTGCGCCCCTAACCCCACTTATCCTTCAGCTGTGCAATACCGATTTTTTAGAAAGTGAAAGTGCAAAGTTCAGTTCTGGCTAAAATTACCCTTCCTACTTGGGTTACCCTGTCACGATTGTTGGCGGTACCTGTGATCTTAGTTGTGTTTAACTTTGGCAGTGGTACGGCTCAGCGTGAAATTGCTCTGGCTGCATTTCTACTTGGCGCTCTAACCGATTGGCTGGATGGCTATTTGGCGCGATCGCTTAACCAAGTAAGTGAGTTGGGTAAGTTTCTTGATCCTTTAGTAGATAAATTATTAATAATTGCGCCTTTATTAATTTTAGTAGAACTGGGCGAAGTGCCAGCTTGGGGCGTATTTATCTTAATTGCGCGAGAAATCTTAATTACTGCCTGGCGCGGTAAACCTACTGAAAGCACAAGTCAAATCCCAGCCGCAAACATCTGGGGCAAGCTCAAAACTGTATTTCAAATAGTAGCGATCGCTGCCTTACTAATTCAACTTCCCCATGCCATTTGGCTATTTTGGCTGGCATTAATTCTTACAGTCATTTCAGGAATTTTATATGTCATACCTAATTACCTTTGAAGGCGTAGAGGGTTCGGGCAAAACCACCCAAATTGGTTTAACTGCCACTTGGCTAAAATCTTTGGGAACTAGAGTTCAAGTAACCAGAGAACCAGGCGGCACAGAACTGGGGAAGGAAATTCGCCGTTTATTATTAGGGAATAGCGAAAATTCAGATTTAGCCGAACTTTTTCTATTTATGGCAGATCGAGCGCACCATGTAGCTAGTTTGATTTTGCCCCACCTTCAGCAAGGAGATTTGGTTTTGTGCGATCGCTTCACCGATTCAACCATTGCCTATCAACATTATGGACGTGGCATAGATTTGCAAACAATTAATCAACTAAATCAAATTGCCACTCAAGGCTTAATTCCCAAATTAACTTTTTGGTTAGATTTAGAAGTAGAGAAAGGATTAATCAGAGCAAGATCGGTTTCAGGCAATCCAGATCGGTTTGAGAGTTTAGATTTAGACTTCCATCGCCGCGTAAGTTCGG
>JBBRVV010000185.1:0-4889 GCA_038246525.1 Pseudanabaenales cyanobacterium | reverse complement strand
CTATCGGGTAAATCTCTAAATGCTTCTACGATGGCTAAAGTATTAATGGTGGGTGATGCCTTAACGAGACTACTCTATTACTTTAGAGGATTTTGACCTCCACTGATTAGAACGAAATAACCCTGATATAATATCTGTCTCAATATTAGTAACAAATGGTTTCATCTTTAATTTAATAGCTTCAAGAATTCCTTCTCTATCGTTGCGAGGTTGGTTGAAAAACTTGTCATACTTGTTAAAGAATATAACAGTAGGGAGACCAGGCATGAGTTCTGTAGCCCATCGAAATAACTCAATCTCAGGCTAGAAAGTTTTTTGGTTACTGAATAATTTCTAAGGCATTAAGCCTCCCAAAATCAGAGAAATCAGGAGGCTTAAACTAGAGTAAGAAAATTAAGTTAAGAGAAAGAAGAATTAACCGAGAACTTGATCGCAGGTAGCTACCACATTTTCGACCGTGAAACCGAACTTCTCATAGCAGATATTGCCAGGAGCAGAAGCACCAAAAGTATCAATCGCAATTACTGCACCTTCAAACCCGACATACTTGTGCCAGCCCATGCTAGAGCTAGCTTCCACGGCTACGCGCTTTTTGCAGCTTGGAGGCAAGACTGAATCACGGTACTCTTGGCTTTGCTCTTCAAACAATTCCCAACATGGGAACGATACTAGACGCACAGATTTGCCTTTAGCAGTGATTTGAGCCGCCGCTTTACTGGCAAGATCCAATTCCGAACCAGTGGCAATCAAAATCAAATCTGGGTTTGCCGCATCTTCCACGATGTAACCGCCCTTTTTAGTGCCTTCAATCGAAGTGCCAGGTTGATTCTTCACTGCTTGACGGGTGAATGCCATTAGAGTTGGACGTTTACGGTTAGCGATCGCCACTTCATAGCTGCCTACGGTTTCCTTAGCATCAGCAGGACGCATTACCAACAAATTAGGAATTGCACGCAAAGAAGCAATTGTCTCCACAGGCTGGTGAGTTGGACCATCTTCCCCTAAAGCGATCGAGTCATGGGTCATGATATAAATTGCGCCAACTTCAGACAATGCTGATAACCGAATTGCGGCTCTCATGTAGTCAGCAAATACCAAGAAGGTAGCACCGTAGGGGATCAAACCACCATGTAGCCCCATCCCATTCATGATTGCGCCCATCGCGTGTTCACGCACCCCAAAGCGGAAGTTGCGACCTTCATAGGAGCCATGCTGGAAGTCAGACAAGCCTTTGAGGTAGGTCATGTTGGAATGAGCCAGGTCAGCCGAACCACCCAAAAATTCAGGGATTGCGGGCGCAAGCGCATTCAAACAAGCTTCAGAAAGTAAACGGGTAGAAGTTTCTTTTTCAGTCACAGGTGTCAAAGCAGCTTGCCAACCTTCGGGCAGTTCTCCCGCCATGATTCGCTTAAATTCTGCGGCTTCGGTAGGATATTTGGTTTCATACTCGGCAAAACTAGCATTCCATTTGGTTTCTGCCTCTGCGCCTTTAGCGATCGCTTGTCTAAAACGAGTTAGAGCATCTTCAGGCATTTCAAATGGCGCATATTCCCAACCAAGGTTGGCGCGAGTTGCAGCCACTTCATCGGTTCCGAGTGCGGCTCCATGTACACCTGCGGTTCCAGCTTTCTTGGGTGAGCCAAAACCAATGGTGGTGGTAACTACGATCAAACTTGGCTTGTCAGTAACCCGCTTTGCAGTAGCGATCGCCGAAGCAATACTTTCTAGGTTACTGTTGCCATCTGCCACATATTCAACGTGCCAACCATAAGCTTCATGACGCTTGCCCACATCTTCGGTAAATGCCAAGCTGGTGCTGCCATCAATCGAAATATGATTGCTGTCATAAAGCATAATCAATTTGCCCAATTTTAGATGACCTGCCAAAGATGCAGATTCAGAGGCAATCCCTTCCATGTTGCAACCATCGCCCAAAATCGCATAGGTGTAATGATCAACGATCGTGTGACCAGGCTTGTTGAATCTAGCTGCTAAATGTGCTTCGGCGATCGCTAAACCAACTGCATTTCCAACGCCTTGTCCTAGAGGACCAGTAGTAACTTCCACGCCTTCAGTTTCAAAGTTTTCTGGATGCCCAGGAGTTTTGCTGCCCCATTGACGAAATTGCTTGATTTGCTCCATTGGCACACTATCATACCCAGTGAGGTGCAAAAGCGAGTATTGCAACATACAGCCATGCCCAGCCGACAATACGAAGCGATCGCGGTCAACCCACTTAGGATTTTTGGGATTAAATTTTAAGAACTGATCCCACAGCACAAAAGCCATCGGTGCTGCGCCCATTGGTAAGCCAGGATGACCAGATTTAGCTTTTTCTACCGCGTCAATTGATAAGAAACGAATACTATTTATGCAGAGTTGTTCGATCGATTGGGTTGCCACGACCATGATTTTTACACCATATCTTTACATTAGCTATATTCTCATCAAAGCTTGACGCTCTACAAATAAATTTATTTTTAGCTAATTTATTAGGCTTGAATACTAAGCCAAAATACTGACTAGAAATTGATCGTGGAAGAGTAGCATACATCTGCGCAAGTTATAAAGTTAGACCAACACTCTAAATTAGCTGTAAAATTATAACTACGTCAATTGTTACAGATATACAGATGTTACATTGTTACAAACATACCGAAATGACGAAGAACCCTGAGTATTTAGCGTTTCTCGGTCATGAAGATACAACTCAGTCATCAATTTTGCTTCGAGAATAATGAGGTTTTGCAAATATGCAAAGCAATTCAACTTTACAAAATACTCCTGTTTATAAATTTGCCACAAACCCTGTTTCAGTGAAACCTAAGCGTTCACACTTGGTTAAAGAAGATCGCGTTAAGCTGATTGACAAGATCGCGCATTATTGAATTCGCTAACAAATTAGTTGGAAATCATAAAATTGCCGAGGATTGGTACAATAATCAGCCTATTAAGGCATTTGACCATAAAACAGCCAAACAGTTGGTGTCGGAAGGAAATGCAAAAGCAGTTTTGATGCACTTGGAGATTCTGGGAGATGGTGGCTATTCGTGAGAATACATAGATATACCTATTTTATATATTCTCACGAAAATAAAAAATTTAGTTCCCAAAGATCACACATATGATAAGTACACTCGCAAGGACAGGATTTGGAATAAAAATTAGCTATGGCAGAGAGAGTAAGCCAGAAGTGATTTTTCGTGCTCTTTCAGAAATGCTTATCGCTTTTCAATCTTTGGATAGGCACTTACTTGAATCAGTGGATGTAAAATTTACACCCATTATTTTACTAGAAGACCTTGAGAAGGGTTCTCTCATTGCTTGGTTAACTACCGTTTTAGAAAAGCTAGAGGATAAAGAGGTAATTAATCTTAAGTTTGATAAAATTGTAGGAACTTTTCTAAATCAAGCTAGATATGCAGTCATTAATTTTACTAAAAAGGGAAATAAGCTAGAGAGCAAGGAACAAATAGAGGAGTTACAACAGGATCTGGTTAAGATAGCTGAAAGTTCAAATATCAAAGAACTTCCAATTTACTCTTTTATTAATCCTCGAGATTTACTTTCAGACGTTACAAATATTCAAAACTCTCTAACTGAACTAAGTGATGAGGATAATGTATCTTATTTGACCTCTGACATGGAAGTTTCATTTAATAAGAGTTTCAGCTTTACAAATGAGATTGTCGAAGAAATTCTTACCAAAGAGATAATCGAGAGCCAATCAATTATGATTCTTAAAGTAAAAAAACCTGACTATTTGGGTGACTCTAAATGGGAATTTGAGTATGAGAATAGGAAACTAGAAGCAAAAATAAAAAATTCAAAATGGCTCTCTGACTATCAACAAGGAAAGATCGATATACGCCCTGGATCATCCCTAAGAGCATCAATCCGCACTATCGTTAAATATGATTATGATAATGAAGTCATTTCAAGCCAATACGAAATTCTTGAGGTCTTAGAAATTATCCCTCCCACCACTTATATCCAAGCTGAGCTTTCATAACAATTCTAAAGTCAGCTATCCTTTGAAAAAGATACTCGAGAGAAGCTGTAATAAAATTGAAAGCAAATTTAGCTAAATAGTTCATAAGCGATCGCCAATAAAACTACTTAGAATTAAATATTAAATAATAGGCTGGTTTATCAGTTCTGCTTTTAATTCTCTCTCCATTAGACCTTCCACTGCTTGTTGAGGTGAGATTTCAGCTTGAAGCAAACGATGAACATAGCGGCAGATGGGAACCGCTACCTGATGTTGATCCGCCCAATGGACTAGAACTTTTGCCGTATTTATTCCTTCGGCTGTGCCTTCAATCTCGCTTAAAACTTGTTCTAGGGTTTTCCCTTCTGCCAGGCCATAACCCACCCGATAATTGCGGCTGAGTTTACTATTGCAAGTTGCTAGTAGATCGCCTAAGCCCGATAGCCCCCAAAAGGTTTGTGGTTGTGCGCCAAAATTTACACCTACTCGAATGATTTCCACCAGGGCCCGAGTAGTTAGGGCGGCTTTAGCATTTGCTCCCAGCTTCAAGCCATCACAAACGCCCACAGCGATCGCGATTACATTTTTTAACGTACCACCCAGTTCTACGCCCAAGGGATCATCGTTGGTATACACTCGAAAATTGCGTGAAGCAAATACGTTCTGAACTTTTTGAGCTGCTAAGTCCGAACTACTTGCAACTACCGTGGCACAAGGTAAGCCTGCCAAAATTTCTTGAGAAAGATTGGGACCAGATAAGACAGCGATCGCTTGATTAGGTAAAGCCTTACGCCAAAGTTGAGAAGCGGTCATACCACTGGCCAAATCTAAACCTTTAGTAGCAGTAACTAAGATTAAATTTGGATCAAGGCTAAGTAATTTGATTTGGTCAACTAAT
>JBBRVV010000184.1:0-4932 GCA_038246525.1 Pseudanabaenales cyanobacterium | reverse complement strand
TCTTCTAATCAAAAGCTTCTCGAATCATAGCAGAATCAGAACTTTCCTTGGAGGCTATGCAGTATAACCTTAGGACTTACGCAAGAGGACTTACGCAAACTATTTGCATTTAGTGTTTTGATCACTATTTTCTCCCTAATAGGCGTTAAACCTAGCGTCACTGCGTAAGTCCTAAACTTAATATTCTTCAAATTCTGGCAATGGTGGATCAAAATCATTTGCTATAAATATTTTGCTGTCACTACCAAATAGCGATCGCTAGACTAGGGCAAAACAATCAAGCGGCATATTCTACTCCTTTCCCGCTATCAAAATAGACCTGGGTGAAATGGGGTTAAGGGGTGAAACCCCTCGGTGGGGCGGAGCCCCCACACCCCCAACATATCTAAATCTTGACTGGGAATGGAGTATCTAACCGAAAGAAAGTATCAGAATCTAAGGATTAGCCCTAAGGTAACAGATTAGGCTATGATCGCTTTTTAAAGAGTTGCGATCGCAGGCATCGAAGGCTACAAAGAAAATGGGCTATCTAGGCAAACAGGGA
This sequence comes from Pseudanabaenales cyanobacterium, assembly GCA_038246525.1. Classification (GTDB taxonomy): domain Bacteria; phylum Cyanobacteriota; class Cyanobacteriia; order Pseudanabaenales; family Pseudanabaenaceae; genus JANRLH01. The sequence continues at coordinate 4,388 of JBBRVV010000184.1, read as the reverse complement.
CGAACTCTGGCATTTGTATTAGCAGTACTGCTAGGGGCAATTTACATTATTATCTCCCACCCGCCTAAACTGGGACTAGATCTGCGTGGCGGTGCTCAACTTACGCTTTTAGCAAAACCCAACCCCAAACAGGGAATTAATGAAATTACGCCCAGCCTGCTTGAAACTGCCAAATTTGTAGTGGAGCAGCGGATCAATGGCTTGGGTGTATCGGAGGCAACTGTGCAAATTAGTGGCAGCGATCGCATTGTGGTGCAACTACCAGGTGTGAATGACCCAGCCCAAGCTGAGCGGGTTTTAGGTAATACGGCTCAATTAGATTTTCGTAGCCAAAAAAAAGGAACTGAAGCCCAATATCTTGCTCGACGCAACCAACAACAGGAAATTACGTTCAGACAGCTCCAGGCAGAATCAGCTAAAGATCAGGATGCAGCAGTCCAAGCAAAGGCTGACTTAGAAAAGAATAATGCGGCGATCGCTGAGCTTTATCAAACTTCGGGGATTACAGGCGATGCCTTGATTGATGCGCGTGAAAGCCCGATTGATGCCGCCGCAACCAATTGGGAAGTGAGCATTAGCTTAAATCAGGCGGGTGGTGAAAAGTTTGCCCAAATCACCAAGGAATTGGCTGGCACAGGTAGACTCCTAGGCATTTTTCTAGATGACAAGCCGATCACCGAAGCCACGGTAGAAGTGAAGTATCGTGATGCAGGCATATCAGGTGGTCGGGTTTCGATTACTGGCAGGTTTAATCAGTCCCAGGCTACCGATTTGGCATTACAACTTCGTGCAGGAGCGTTACCTGTGCCCGTCAGCGTAGTCGAAAACCGCACTGTAGGTGCGTCCCTGGGAGCAGACAGCGTCCAAAGTAGTATTTATGCTGGCATGGGCGGCTTGGCTCTAGTCTTGGTGTTCATGGTGGTTTATTACCGCTTACCTGGAGCGATCGCTGACCTTGCCCTTTTAATTTATGCCACTCTTACATTTGCTCTTTTTAGCCTACTAGGTGTAACCCTGTCCCTGCCAGGAATTGCTGGATTTATTTTGAGTATTGGCATGGCAGTGGATGCAAACGTCTTAATTTTTGAGCGCACCAAGGAAGAGTTAAATTCTGGACGCACCTTATATAAGTCAGTAGAAGCTGGATTCAATCGAGCATGGGCAAGTATTTTGGATGGTCATATCACCAGTTTGATTGCCTGCGGTGCTTTGTTTTGGTTGGGAGCAGGCTTAGTTAAAGGTTTTGCCGTTACTCTGGCGGTGGGGATTGTGGCAAGCTTATTTACTGCAATTACCTGTAGTCGGGCTTTTCTATTGGTAGCGATCGCGATTCCATCTTTAAGAAAACCGCATTTATTTGGTGTAAAAGCCTTTGGCAAAAAAGGTAAGCAGCCTACCGCCGAATTAATCCCTGATCTGACTGAATCAAGCCTTGTAGATTTAAAAAGTGATTAAAATCAAAGCGGCGCATCACTACAAAGTTTTTTTAAATCCCTCTCGTGAAATTTCCCTGCTAAATTCTTTATGAAATCCTCAATGGAATCCTCCATGGAATCTAAGTTCAGCCTAGATGTAATCAAATACCGCCGCCTTTACTTGTCTATATCTGTGGGCGTTATCCTAGCGGGCATAGCAAGTATGCTGCTTTCCTGGCGCTTAATCGGACTTCCTGTGCGCCCTGCTCTGGACTTTGTCGGTGGTACTCGCCTTAGCTATGAATTAGTTTGTACGCCTATACCTAGCCAAAAATGTGGCAAACCAATCGATATCTCGCCTGTGCGTCAAGCGATCACTGCCAAAGGTTTCAACGACTTAGTAATTCAACTGTCAGGACAAGATGGTCGCGGTCTATTAGTCCAAACTGCAAAATTAGGGGTTGAAGAGCGATCGCGGATTCAACAATCTCTAGCCGAAGCCGTTAGCCAGTATGGAACTATCGATCCAACCAAAACTCAAATAGACGAAGTTGGGCCAGTAATTGGTAGTCAGCTTTTGACTTCGGGACTATTAGCTCTGCTTATTTCCTTTGCAGGCATTGCCGTCTATCTAGCGTTTAGATTTCAATCTGACTATGCTATTTTTGCAATTATCGCGCTTATCCATGATGTTCTGGTCACGGTAGGCGTGTTTGCTTTGCTAGGGATTACCCTGGGCGTAGAGGTAGATAGTCTGTTTGTGGTAGCCATGCTGACAGTATGTGGTTTCTCAGTTAATGACACCGTAATTATTTATGACCGTATCCGTGAAAATTTAAATGTAGTGGGCGATCGCTACAGTTTTGATGATTTAGTCAACCTTTCGGTCAATCAAAGTCTCGCCCGCTCGATCAATACCACCCTCACCACAACTCTTCCTTTAATAACTATCTTTATTTTTGGTGGGGCTACACTAAAGTACTTTGCCTTAGCCCTAATTATTGGCTTTGTATCTGGGGCATACTCCAGTATTTTTAATGCCACAATCCTGTTGGCATGGTGGCGAAATCGACAAAATGCTTAATTCTGATCCTTGAATTAACAGAACAGAATTCATTAGTCTTTGGTGCTTCTAATTCTGTTACTCGGACATTGTATGAGTTAGGCGATCGCGTAATCTTTCAAGATTTTTCCACCGATAATATGTTCCTGTAAAATCCGCTCTAAAACTTCTGGATTAGCTGAGTGATACCAAATCGCTTCGGGGTAAACCACCACAATCGGACCATATTCACAAAATCGTAAGCAATTAGCCTTAGTGCGAAATACTTGGGTTTCCAAATTCAATTCTTTGATTCGGCGTTTGAGAAAGTCCCAAGCATCTAGACTATCTGCTTTACTACAACATTTGGGAATGGATTGGTCGGCACAGATAAATATATGATGCTGAATTTTGGCGATGTGCAGTTTCGCCGCAATTACTTCTAGATTAGGCATTGGCTTTACTTCTTCTTCTTTTGGGGTACATCAGCCTGGGCGATTTCCGCATCTAGAATTGTCTGCCCAGTGGCAGCTAAAAATACATCATCAAGACTTGGGCGAGATTGACTGAGTGAGAAAATCTCAATTGCTTGCTCCCTGAGCGTTGCCTGAATTTGAGCAGAAGCATCAGCATTGGCATCGATTACCAGATTAATTGCATTCCCTTGGGCAGAATTGATTAAGCCACTTCTGACAAAAGATAGATTTTGCAACAGATTTAGAGTTTGTTCCGCTTCTTTTAGCTCCGCGAATTCTCTGATTTTTACCGTGACGCGATCGCCGCCAACTTTCACTTTCAATTGATTTGGCGTACCTTCAGCAATAATCTTACCGCGATCAATAATTGCAACCCGATCAGCCAGGGCATCTATTTCTTCTAAGTAATGACTAGTAATTAAGACTGCTACACCTTGATCTTTTAAACTGCGTAAAAAATCCCAAATGGCAATTCTAGTTTGAATGTCTAGCCCTACTGTCGGCTCATCTAAGACTAAAAGCTGAGGTTGATGTAAAAGCCCTGCTGCTAGATCTAGACGTTTTTTTAGACCGCCTGAGTAGGTGCCTGTGCGCTGATCAGCATATTCATGCAGCTGTAATAACGCCAGAACAGCCTCAATCCTTTGGCTAATCATTTGGGCGGGAAGATGATACATTGCCCCATGTAGCCTTAGTAATTCCCTCCCAGTTAGCACTTTGTCGATCGCTACTTCTTGGGCAACATAGCCTAAGCGATCGCGAATTTTTTTAGGATTTGTTTCGCCAGCTACCCGAATTACGCCACTGTCGGGCTGAGTCAGAGTGCAAATACAACGCAAAGTCGTAGTTTTGCCTGCTCCATTGGGTCCCAGAAAACCAAAGATTTCTCCAGCAGCAACATTTAAGCAAATATCTTTGACCGCGACTTGGTCGCCATAGCTTTTACTTATATTTTCAACTTGAAGGATGGCTGATGTCATAAAACTTCTCCTGCATTGACTTTAACTTTAGCATTTCCCAAAGGGACTGCTCGGTCAGCTAGAGATCAGGAAGCGCCGTAGCGAGATAATCTTACTCAATTCCAGCAATTTAAGCTATTATACGGGTCGCCCCCAATCTAACTTGCCTTTCAGATTTGGTCAAGTCGTTATGATGGAAACAGCAATATTAAGCTTGATTTTTTTGGATGTGGGACTCTTGGCGGTATTGCTAGGTAAAGCAGCTAAGAAATTTCAGCCACTCAAACAAATAACTGAAAAAATAGACGAGGAAGAGACTTTTCTGTCTGGCGAAATCTTAATCAATGATCCACAAATTAATCCGATGAATGAGCCAACCAATCGGGCAGCTAATCACACTGATCAGCCCGAACAATCCAAGCCAGAGCAACTCAGCCCAGATTCAGGAATTTGGCTATGGGAGTTTAAGATCGTGCGTGGCTCGATCAATGGCTTT
>JBBRVV010000183.1:0-4938 GCA_038246525.1 Pseudanabaenales cyanobacterium | reverse complement strand
TGAAGCTGAGTAAGCTAGGAATTTCGCCCCTGCCGCTAATTAGTCTATTTGGCTTCTCTTTAATAATTGGTTTAGCGATATTTGCGATTTTGCCGCGATTTGGTGGTTACCAGTTGCGAAGTTTTCCTGTCAGTATGAACCTGAACATTCGCAGAGAAGTGCCGCCTGGGAACATTATCAAGCCTGGGAGCAATGGACAGAGTGCAGGGCAGAATAATAATAGTGGAGGCGTGGGTGGAAGCGGTGGACAAGGACAAGCTGCTCAAGCAGTATTGCCACCCCTTTTTGCTGAAGAAATCGATACTAATCAATCTAATCCCCAAAAACTGAAGCCAGAGTTGATCATGCGGGTACGTTCTCAAGCGGAACTATTTTGGCGCGTACTGTCCTACGATCAATACACTGGTAAGGGCTGGAAAGTCAGCGATCGTAACAAAAAAAGCTTGATCACGGTTAAACGTGAACCATTTAATTATGAGTTTGTATTACCTACTCGTACTGGCATAGTGCGTTTTGGTATTCCCTCTAAAGAAGTAATTCAAACCTTTACGATTACCACAGATGTTTTTCCCAACTTGATTCCTGCGGCGGCAAATCCTACTCGGATTTATTTCCCTAGTGAAGCGGTAGATATGGATGAAGAAGGTGGACTGCGTGCGCCTGGACTATTGCCCCAAGACATGACTTACACGGTGATTTCTAACGTGCCAATTCGCGATCGCACTACTTTAGGAAAATCCCCTGCTCTCTACCCTTCTCCTGCCTATACTCGCTTCTTTACTAAATATTTGGACGTGCCAGCAAATATTGCGCCAGTTCTGCAACTAGAGGCAATTAAACTTCTGAGTCAGGCGAGTAATGTAGCCACGGGCAAGCCCTTAAAATTAGATAACAGCTACGAAAAAGCGCTCTATCTTACCCAAGCCCTGAAACAAAATTATCGTTTACAGCCCTTGCAAGGGCAACTTTTGGGCGGCGATCGAATGCCTAGTATTCAAATGCCCAGCGATCAAACCTTACAATTCATTCAGCAACGGGGCGGACAGCCTAGCCATTTTGTGACTACTTTAGCGATGATGTTGCGCTCCATTGGCATTCCTACTCGCTACACTGTGGGTTTTGCACCAGGAAAATTTAATCCTTTCACAGGTTATTACGAAGTTTACAACACTGACACCATCTCTTTAGTTGAGGTATTTTTCCCTGACTATGGTTGGTTTGCCTTTAATCCTGTACCTGGTAGTAGTCTTTTCCCACCTTCCGCCGAGGAAGATCGCACCTTTAGCGTTTTGCAACAATTTTGGCAATGGGTAGCAGGCTTTTTACCTTCGCCAGTTGTAGGCTTCTTTCAAGTGATCTTTAATCAAATTGGTAAATTCCTAAATGATTCGCTCACAAGTTTAATCACTACTCTTGCGAGTTGGGGTTGGGCGGGAATTATAGTCGGATTAGTAATTGTGTTTGCGATCGCTATTGGCATTTGGGGAATTTGGCAATTGTTTAATTGGTGGTGGGAAAATCGAAAGTTGCAACGAATGCACCCAATTAATCGTGGTTATCAACAGATGTTGCGACATTTAGCCGAAAAGGGTTTGACGAAGTCTCCTGCTCAAACCCCTGCTGAATATGCCCAAAGCGCCAGCGAAGCGATTCCTGAACAAGCCTCTGTGATTCAAGCTATTAGTCAGGCATATCAAGATTGGTATTATGGCGATCGCTCGATTTTGCCAATAGATTTAAAAAGATTGTTACAGCGTCTAAACCAAAAATCAGGTTTTACAAAAGGGTTTCGTCAGTAGGGCGATCGCCTGTCGCTAATAATCCATATTTAGGCGCAAAGATCATCGTAATCACAAATATCAGGGTTTGCAAAACTACAATGCAGCCACCTGTGGAACCATCAATGTGATAACTAATATAAGTACCGACTACGCTAGAAAATACGCCAGAAGCGATCGCCAGAAGCATCATCTGATCGAATTTATCAGTCAGTAAGTAAGCAGTTGCCCCAGGTGTAACCAACATTGCTACAACCAAAATAATTCCCACAGTTTGTAAGCCTGCTACCGCCGTAAGTGAGAGCAGTGAGAGCAGTAAATAATAAAGAAATCCTGTATTCAAGCCAATAGATTTGGCATGGGTGGGATCAAAGCAAAATAATAGGAAATCTTTGCGAAAAATGCCGATCACAGTTAGATTAATCACGGCAATGATCACGGTTTGCACAATATCAGCATTAGAGATTCCTAAAACATTGCCAAACAGAATATGCTTCAAATCTATATTGCTAGGGGTTTTAGAAATTAATACCAGTCCAAACGCAAAGAAGCCAGTGAATACAAGCCCAATTACAGCGTCTTCTTTAATTCTAGTTTTGGATTTAATAAATCCGATCGCAATTACCGAGCCTACCCCAAATACAAACGAACCAATCGCCAACGGAATATTTAAAATATGGGCAATCACCACCCCAGGCATAACCGCATGGGAGACCGCATCACCCATTAAAGCCCAGCCTTTGAGCATCATATAGCAGGAAAGCACTGCACAAATTAGCCCAACCAAAGCACTTACAGCGATCGCCTTAAGCATGAAGGCATACTGAAAGGGTGCAACCAACCATTCCCAAACCGATAGTAAATCCATTACTTATTGACCTAGTTTTTGTTTAGCTAGTGAGGATGCTAAAACCGAGGCGGAACCACCAAAGGTAAGCGCCAAATTTTCAGGCGTAAACACTTCGTTTGTATTCCCATAGGCTAGGATCGTGCGATTGATCATCACTACCCGATCGCAGAAAGTGGAAATTGAACTTAAATCGTGGCTGGAAATTAAAATCGTATGCCCCAATTCGCGCAACTCGATTAAAAGCTGAATCATTAGTTTCTCTGTGGTCACATCTACGCCTGCAAAAGGTTCATCCAAGAGTAAAACAGTTGCCTGTTGCGCTAAAGCCCTAGCCAAGAAAGTCCGCTTCTTTTGTCCACCAGAGAGTTCGCCAATTTGGCGATCGCCTAGATCGGTTAACTGTACTTGGGAAATGCTTTCTTTTACCGCATAGCGATCGCGCTGACTGGGGATTCGTAATACATTCATATAGCCATAACGCCCCATCATCACTACATCCCAAACATTCACTGGGAAGTTCCAATCCACTTCTTCTGCTTGAGGTACATAGGCAACCAGGCTCTTTTTTTGGATTATCCTCACGGGCATTTGATCAATTAAGACTCTACCTGTAACCGGCTTTACAAATCCCATGATTGCCTTAAACAAAGTAGATTTACCTGCGCCATTCATGCCCACCAAGCCACAGATCGAACCACTTTCTAATTGCAGATTTGCGCCATGCAGAGCCACTTTACCGTTATAGGCGATCGTTAGATTTTCAATGTCAATCCTGATTTTATTCATTCTACTAATCCTGTAAACCTTTGATCAAAGTATCCACGTTGTATTCCAATAATTTCAAATAGGTGGGAGCAACACCATCTTCACTTGACAGCGAATCTACAAAGAAAACTCCGCCAAACTTTGAATTGCCTTCACTAGCAACTTGACGCTGAAATTTATCGCTAACTGTGCTTTCACAAAATACCGCAGGAACCTGATTTGCCTTCACAAATTCAATCATTTTCTGCACTTGTTTTGGCGCTACTTGCTGGTCAGAATTTACCGCCCACAAATACCCCTCCCTCAATTGATAATCACGGGTGAGATAAGAGAATGCGCCTTCGCAAGTAATCATGAATCGCTTGTTGCTTGGAATAACTGCTAAAGCCTTTCTTAGTTTTTGATCGATTACTTTAATCTTTGCGCTATAGGCTTCCGCATTAAAATTATAGACATTCGCATTTAATGAGTCGAGCTTGACTAAGGCTTTACGAATATTTTCTACATAGATCAGAGCGTTCTTAGGAGACATCCAAGCATGGGGATTAGACTTATTTTTGTATTCTCCTTCAGCGATCGCAATCGGCTGAATTCCCTCACTAGCAGTCAAGTGAGGAACTGAACCCAAATTAGTATAGAATCTTTCTGCCCAACGTTCAAATCCCAAGCCATTATCTAAAATTAGGTCGGCAGTTTGCGCCTTAACTAAATCGCTGGGAGTCGGCTCATAGCCGTGAATTTCGGCACCAGGCTTAGTTAAAGATTCCACAATTGCTTTATCCCCAGCCACATTTCGCCCAATGTCTGCCAAAACCGTAAATGTAGTCAAAATTCGCTTTTTTTGCGGTTTTTTAACTTCTATTTGCGACTCGGACGGCAGTGGGCTTACAGTCAGATCGCTGCTTGGCAAGCCACAGCCATTTAGCCAAAGACTCAATATAGAAATTGTGATATAACCATAAATTATTTTCATAATGCTTTCATAATTGCATAGAAGCTATGATTTCACAATCACTTCATATTTGCAAGCCCCCAAAGAGAGCTATTTGCCAAAAAATGGGTATTCTCAAAAAAACTATCGTTCAAAAAGAAAGGATCAGTGTGATTACAAACTTCAAGAGCTAGTCAAACAAGTCATAAAAAGATCTGTCTTGGAAACGCTGAAGCTAGCCGCCGCCCAAGGCGAGATCAATTTGAATATCTAGACAAATTAGGATTTTGTCTGTGGGGTCTAGTCTGTGAAAGCTACAGATCAATAGTAGAGCAGAAGCGAACGGAGCAAGAGGAAATAGTTGATAGGAAGTAAATCAATATTCTAGAATTATGGGAGCCTTTTGGCGATCGCTTGTTCTAAATAGCGCCGAGCAAGATGGGGAAGATTGCCTAATAATGCTGGATCGAAGCGGCGGTTACTGGTTGGTGTCGATTCCCACAAGTCTTCAATTGAGATGGGTTTAGTATTAATCATGGTGTCCTCAGGTTTAAATTATCGATTGGGCAGTTTAAGTTATTTGATAGTTTGTCCAAACTCATGGCGCGTCATTT
>JBBRVV010000182.1:0-4944 GCA_038246525.1 Pseudanabaenales cyanobacterium | reverse complement strand
ATCTTCTTGGGTATGAATTACTAGAACTCGAACCGTAGAATCTGAAGTAGAAATATCTTGATCTACAGGCGATCGCTGATTCTTCTCACCATCAATTTTCAAGCCTAAAAAGCCAAAGGATTCACAAACAGAAGCTCGAATCAAAGCAGAATTTTCGCCTACGCCTGCGGTAAACACCAGGGTATCTAATCCACCCAAACTAGCCAGCATTGCGCCAATACTAGACTTTAACCGATGAATATATATGTCTAAAGCAAGCTGAGCGCGTTGATCTCCCTGCGCGATCGCCTCCATTAACTTTCGCATATCACCCGATACTCCAGAGATTCCCAATAATCCAGATGCTTGATTGAGTAAATGATCTAGCTGATCAGCCGTATAATTTTGATGCTTCAGAAGGTGAATCAAGATACCAGGATCAACCGAACCTGAACGAGTTCCCATCATTAAACCTTCTAAAGGTGTGAATCCCATAGTGGTATCAAGACTCTTCCCATCCTTGATTGCCGCGAGGGAGCAGCCATTTCCCAAGTGACAGCTAATTAGCTTTGATTGTGCACTTCCCAAAATTTGAGATGCGCGTCGAGCGCAATATTGATGACTAGTACCATGAAAACCATAGCGCCGAATTCCCTGTTCTAACCAAGCATAATTGCCAGGATACACATAGGCTGATGGAAGTAAAGAAGCATGGAAAGCAGTATCAAATACCGCAACTTGGGTCACATTGCCTAAAGCTTTCTCAATTGTTTCAATTCCCTCTAGGTTAATCGGGTTGTGAATCGGCGCGAAAGTAGAAAGACGGGCGATCGCTGCTTTTACTTCTGGATTAATTATGGTACTTTTTTGATATTCCAATCCTCCATGTACTACCCGATGCCCAACTACTTCTATTTCGTTGAGGTTACTAATTACTTGGGTTTTACCTTTTACCAAGGTTTCTAACATTCTTAAAGTATTAGTTCCATGGGACTCACTAGCAAAAGATTCTACTTCCGCTTTAATCTGAGTAGTTTTGACCTTCAGTTCCGCTTCTCCTTGTTGGTGCGACCAATCTATCTGCGCTTCCCACAATGGCTCTAAGGGAACCTCAGGCAGAGATTCTCCTAGATCGTATAGGCAACTCTTTTGGCTGCTAGAGCCTGAATTAATTACTAAAACCTTCACCTTACGTCCCTTTGCGTGAAATTAATTCGACTGAGAGATGGGTGCGATCGCCCAAACGTTGCAACATTGGGCCATGAGGATCAAATCTCACTAAACTTACCGAGGCTACTGGCATATCAAGGCGATCGCGGTAACGTCCTAGATCAATTCCCAAAAAATTACATAAAAGAATCCGAATTGTACCTTTGTGAGAGACAATTAGTACATTCCCACTTTTATGCTTTGCCACAACTTCACTAATAACTGGCTCAGCCCGATTAGTGAGTTCTACCGCAGTTTCTCCACCTGTAGGCGCATTCCAAGCTGGTTCAGCCATCCAGTTAATGTAGTCATCCAAATAATTCTCTTTTACAAATTTAGGAGTTTTATCCTCCCATTCACCATAATTAATCTCTTTTAATCCATCTCGCAGTTGCATCTCTATTCCCACTTTTTCACAGAGAGGTCTTGCTGTGGCAATTGTGCGCTTCATTGGGCTAACGTAAATCCCATCCCAAGCGATCGCTTGATAGACATTTGCAAACTCTTCTACCATTTGTAATCCTTCCGCGGTCAAATCTGGATCAATGCTACCGCAGTAGCCGCCAGTCTGACTGTAGGTGGTTTCTCCATGCCTCAGAAAATATAGATTTAGGCTCATAAATATTTGTACAATTTGTTTACTGCCGAAGTCATTCTATCATCTATTAGTGAACAGGATTCTTGACTTAGCTTTAGAACAGAGAATAGGCTTTCTGTCTATTAGTAAGCGCCGTTTGATTATCTGAGTCTTGAGCATTTAATAAACCCAGAGTTGAGTCTAAACTGATTGGCAATTCTGCTTGGCTAGAAACAATAGTAGAAACACACATAGACTTAAGTTTGTCTACAAAAAGAGAAGATTCTGCCAGAAGCTGCATTTGATGTAAGGCAATTCGATGTTCTTTCTGCACTTCTATTTTTACTTGTTCGATTTCTTTCGTTTGTGCTAAATTCTCTTTATGATTCTGATTGGCAGTTACTTGAGAAGTTGGTTTTGGAGAAGTTAGTTTTGGCAGAGATGATTGCGAAGAAGAGTAGATTCCGTTAATTGGCAGAGGTAAATCAAAATCACTACAAATTAGGCGCTCAAATTCTCGATTAAACCGACAGACTGGTTCACCACGTTTTTGCCAAAACTTGAGAATATAATCTACCGATGCCAACTTATATCTACCTTGATAAATAGCTTCTACGATCGCTAAATGCATCCATCCCTGCTTATAATCTAGCCATTTCTGACTTAGCTCTTGGGAGGAAAGATTAGAGCCGCTAGACTCGAAATTGTAATATTGCAGTAAGGCGAGAATCTTATCCATGAATTCTAATCGTCTCTGTATACTCTAATAGTTTTTAGACTACCTAGTCATGTACTAGCATATCCTGAATCAGCAATTTATCGTTTTTCCTTACGACTGTGTAACTTACTTCATACTTAGAGTCTGGATTAGAACCTGATTTTGACAGAGTTCCTTTGTTATATAAATTCCTTGATTCTGCTATTTTAACTCTCAATATTCCTTTATCTTTGTCTTCAGCCTTAAAGTTTTTGACTTCCATTAATTTCAGCGTACATTCCAAATAGGAATCGCTAGATTTCAAATCCTTTGAGCGAGATCGCCAAATAGAAAGTACAGGCTCGGCTAAAACTGAATCTAAAAGTTCAATTTCATGGCTGCTACCCAGAGCCTTGGCTTTTACAATTTGCCACTCTGTCACTACTTTATTAGCTATATCCTGATCGATTTCCGCAGTGGCTAATAATTTGGCTGGGGTAGCTTTGACTAAAGTAATCGGCGCAACTATGGGGCTAATTAAGGGGGTTTCTAGGGCAATGGGGGTTTCTGCCAGCGATCGCCAAGCCCAAACTGTCACCGCAGATAAACTACTAAGTACGGCGAAAACAATTGCAAGTACCAACAATAAGCGATCTAAATGCAGGGTAGCTTGCGAGCGAGGACGAGGGGAGGTTTTTGATTTTGGCGAAGAGGCTACTTCAGGCGTAGGTGGCTCTGACTTAACTTTTGGCGATTTTTTAGATGGCGGGTTTGATCCAGCGCTAAATCTTGGCACTTCAGGTTGCGATCGCCCGCTTGCGGTAGGCACAGAAACAGGATAACTGGGAATAACTTCTCTAGCTGGCTCTCTTTCAAAACTTGCAGCGGGGCTGTAGTCAGGCAGAGGATTTTCTGTCCATTGGGAGGAGATTTCTACCCCTTTTCCCATTTGTGGCAGACTGTCAATGTAGTCTTGTACTTCTGGATCAGCATAATACTGAGATAAAGATGCGGTTTGATTAGCCAAATCCTGGAAGTATGGATAAACGTATGACTGAATCCAACGCTCACTATAGGGGCAAAGCCCAGCTAAAAGATCAGGATCACCTTCAGAGGCTTGGCGGATTTGTTCGATTTCAGTTTCTTCGCTACTACGCTCTAAGGCACGGCTTGCTTCTTCTGTTTGTCCCAAAAGTAGGGCACAAATTGCTTGCTCAATATAGACATCTTGAGAACTACTCAACTTTACCAGTAGCCCTTTGGCGCGACGAATCATCGCGGGTTGGCGCTGAGAAAATCCTCCACCAATCAAGGCATAGACGGCGAGATAGGCAGCAATAGTAGAGGGACGCTTACTCTCTAGCTCAAATAATTCCTGTTGTTCGGTCACACTCATGTGGGGGCGCAGCCTTTGGATAAACTGGACAAAATCGCCTGAGTTTAAGCCCGAATAATCATCACCCTTGCCATCAATACCCCGTCGCGCATCCAGCATTTGCTTAAGTAAAACGATTCCTCGCTGGCGATCGCTCTCACTAGATCCTGTACTGGCAAGCAGTTCTAAAATACGATAGGGACAGAGCTTCAATAAATCAGTTTGAATCTCACTGCGTAAACTTAGGAATGTACCTGCCTGAAGCAGCATATTTGATGCAATTTCAAGCGATTGTGCCGCTAACTCATACTTACCTTGACGGCGCTCCTCTCTACCGATTTCCGCATGGGCGATCGCATTGGCTAAAAGTACATCGGGATCATATTTTGACCAATCCAGCCTGGGTGAGATTTCGTTCATCTGCAAGTAAGCCCGACTGAGGCTCAAGACCTGGGCATAGTCGCCTAGCTCCTGTAAAATTAGCAAAACCCCAGTGATTTCTCGGTCATCTACCTCCATGGTGGCAGCACGACTAGGAACTTTTGCTGCCTCGGCTACAGACTGTTCAGCTACTTTAGTCGGTTTTAAGGTGATTTGATAATTGTAAGTTTGACGTTTGACTGGATCAGATAAGATCGCATGGGCGCTATCTAGCAGGCGGCGGCGCGAAGCAATGGCAGCTTCAGAAAATTCTTTCCGCGGCATCGAGAGAAGGCGATCGCTATGGGCTTGGACGATCTGATCAGCCGTTGCTCGGTTGGTTACTGCCAATATCCGATAGTAGTCTAAGGAAATACGCACACTTCAACTTTGGCTTGAGTATCTTTACCACTCTATCCTTAATTGTTAATTTTTGCTACCCGCACCCTTGACATCCTCCCACCACCACTTCGGCTGCGCTCAGTATGAGTAAAGCGGAGATCTCTAAGGAAGCCCCACACCCTTTAAGCGTGTAAACTAAAAAACGTTAGGATATAAATAAAATTAGAATCAGAAGAAAGCAAATAAATTTACCTGTTCTGCATAGGTATAGCTTGAAGCCTGGCTCAAGTTAGATATTTTCTCTCACTCTTACCCTAACTAAAACACATTTTAAATGGTTGATAT
>JBBRVV010000181.1:0-4963 GCA_038246525.1 Pseudanabaenales cyanobacterium | reverse complement strand
TATATCAATGTGCTAAATAATATATAGGTAGTGATGATCATACAGTCAAAATATGGGCTTCAGATGATGTTGTGGAACGTCTAAAAGATTATATATTAGGTAATACATGAAAGTAGTGAGCTGAATAACATAATAAACATTCTCTATTAGTTGAAGAAGAAAAATCAATGAGTAATGATTTAATTGAAGAGAATGAGAAAAGATATAGAGCTATTTTGTTAATGGATCGTTTTATGGTGCCCCCAAAAGCAAATACTTGGAGTGAAGAATATATTTCAAGTCTAATTGGAGAGCAGGAACCAAAACCCGAAGAATCTGAGTTCAATTGGTTTTTGCAAGATGCTTATAGAGCCATCCAAAATAACTTAAGAAATGATCGGTTTGATGAGGCAGTTAAATTGCTTAAAATTTATGAACTGGTAAGCCGAAACTCAGAGATTTTCAGACGAAGTTGGATTTCTTTAGAAGTCTTAGTTCTAGCTGTGGATACTTATCTACATCTGGGCAGAGAAGAAGAGGCGAAAGAGCTTCTATTAAACTGGTGGGATCAAAGCGATCGCAGTTTTTCTACTCTTAGTCAATTTTTTAGTCTCACTGCCTCAAGAAGATTAATTTTAGCGGGGATCTTTAAGCAAAGGGTAAACATTAGCCAAGCAGCGATCGCCCTTTTCTTTGAAGCCTTAGCAAACCATGTCTATACACCACAAATGGGGAAAACCCCCTCTGTAAAAGATTGGCAAGAGTTTATGGAAAACTGGAATACTAGGATCTTTGCTAAAGACTATCAAGAATCCTTTGAAGGAGAACGAGAATGCTGGGCAGAGAGATTTCCAGTAGAAGTGCAACAAAAAAATTGTAGTCGTCCTCCAGCTTTAGCGCAGGAAATTTTGGAACTAGAGAAAAGTCTAGGCACTATACTTCCAACTAGCTATAGAAACTTCCTTTTGTATAGTAACGGCTGGAATATTTTAAACGGGTCAAACGGTCATGGCGAGCTGCTTGGGACAAAAGAAATAGCCTGGTTTGCCGAAAGAAATCTAGATTGGATTGAAGCCTGGCATCAAGATGAGACAGAAGAGGAAACTAGTGATGAAGAGTATTTTCAGTATGGGAGATATCAAAATTGTGTCGTAATGAGAAGAGTATATTTGAGAACTGTACTGCAAATTAGTAGTGAAGAAGATTGCGATGTCGATGTTTATCTACTCAATCCTAAAGTAATCGATCAAAGAGGCGAATGGGAAGCCTGGGACTTTGGCAATAAGAATCCTGGAGCCTACCGCTATCAATCTTTTTGGCAGATGATGCAAGAGGTTTATGAAAGAAGTTTTGTCAGAGAATAGGAACCTGTTCCAACTCTCCAAATCATCGTAGGCTTCAATAATTTTCTGCCCAAGGGGATGTCAATATCAAGCAAAAAAATCTCGCAAAAAAAATCTCAAGGTATCACGTTTTATATTTAATTGGATTCACCTACTTAGGCGATTTCTAAGAAACAAATTACCCAGGGATTACATCTTTAAAACCCATTGCGGGGCTACGCCCTGCGACCATATCTTGAAAGTATTAGATAGAATCTTTCTAGGAATTCACCTTATCTCATTTTGGACTTCATACAAGTGCTATTTGTGATAATTTAGTAGGTATTATTTTCAAGGTAAGACCGATGGCAGAAGAGAACCGCAGAAGCAAGGTCGTGACCAGTGGTGTGCAGCGATCGCCCAACCGAGCGATGATGCGAGCCGTAGGTTTTAGTGATGAGGATTTTTCTAAGCCAATTGTCGGACTAGCCAACGCCTACAGCAATCTCACTCCTTGCAATATGGGCATAAATGACCTGGCTCTGCGCGGGATGGAAGCGCTCAAGGCAGCAGGAGCAATGCCTCAGATATTTGGCACGATTACGATCAGCGATGGCATTTCCATGGGTACAGAGGGCATGAAATATTCTTTAGTCTCCCGTGACGTAATTGCCGACTCGATTGAGACAGTCTGCAATGGTCAGAGCATGGATGGCGTGCTGACTACAGGTGGTTGTGATAAAAATATGCCAGGGGCAATGATTGCGATCGCCCGCATGAACATTCCCGCGATTTTTGTCTATGGTGGCACAATTAAGCCAGGACATTATCAGGGCAAAGACTTAACTGTGGTGAGTGCCTTTGAAGCGGTAGGACAGTTTAGTGCGGGCAAAATCGATCAGTATGAATTAGAACAAATCGAATACAATGCCTGCCCTGGAGCCGGTTCCTGCGGTGGAATGTTTACCGCAAATACTATGTCTGCCGCAATTGAAGCAATGGGCATGAGCTTGAGCTTTTCCTCCACTATGGCAGCCGAAGATCAAGAAAAATCCGACAGTATGGTGAAGTCGGCAGAAGTTTTAGTAGAGGCAATTAGAAAGCAGATTTTACCAAGGCAAATTCTCACACGCAAAGCCTTTGAAAATGCAATTTCAGTGATTATGGCAGTTGCTGGCTCTACCAATTCGGTCTTACATTTGTTAGCGATCGCTAATGCGATTGGCGTAGATTTAACTATTGACGATTTTGAAGTAATCCGTAAACGTGTTCCCGTACTCTGCGATCTCAAACCAAGTGGACGCTATGTAGCCACTGATTTACATCAATCTGGTGGCATTCCTCAAGTGATGAAAATGCTATTGGGCAAGGGTTTGATTCATGGCGATGCGCTGACGATTACTGGGCAAACGATCGCTGAACTCTTAGTGGATATTCCAGAAGAACCTAGAACAGATCAAGATGTGATTCGTCCCTGGGATAAGCCGATGTATACTCAAGGACACTTGGCAATTCTGAAAGGAAATCTTGCTACCGAAGGCAGTGTAGCCAAGATCTCAGGCGTGAAAAATCCCCAAATCACTGGGCCAGCCCGAGTATTTGAGTCGGAAGAAGATTGTCTTAAGGCGATTTTGGATAAAAAAATCAATCCAGGTGATGTGTTAGTGATTCGCTACGAAGGTCCTAAAGGTGGGCCAGGAATGCGAGAAATGCTAGCTCCTACCAGTGCGATTATTGGCGCAGGTTTAGGTGATTCAGTTGGTTTAATTACTGATGGTAGATTTTCTGGCGGTACTTTCGGCATGGTAGTGGGTCATGTAGCCCCAGAGGCTTTCGTGGGTGGGGCGATCGCTTTAGTGCAAGAAGGAGATTCGATTACGATTGATGCCCACGCCCGACTTTTGCAAATTAATCTTTCAGATCAGGAGTTAGCCGAACGCCGTAGAGCTTGGCAACCTCCCAAACCCAAATATACCAAGGGAGTTTTAGCAAAATATGCGAAGCTAGTCTCTAGTAGTAGTTTGGGTGCGGTCACCGATTTGGGCTTAGGTTAATCGGCTGATTCCCATAACCTGCTCTTAACTAAAGATTGCCATAATTGAAATAACAATTTTAATTAAGCCTAAACTTTGGCTAAGGGTAGTATGACCGAGTTCAGTACTGAGTTTAGTGGCTTCGCAAATATTTTTACAGTGCCAAATTATTTAGAATTTAGCGAGAGCGAGCGCGCCTTAGATTCCCCTAAACTTGCTCTAGTTCCAATTACGCCCGTCATCAATTATTCTGAAGTTTCTAGTTCTTTGATCGAATCCGATCAAGTGCGATTACTCAGTGACGGAACAAGCTATTACTCCAATGATTCTCTGAGTGATTCTCTGAAAGATCCAGCCAGGGATCTGCTTAGTGATTACTACAGAGCTTATCTAGTATTTGCCGCTGATGCAAATCAGATTGATTTCCTAGACCCTGGCTTTAGGATCAGTTCAAGCTTTGACTCGGAGTTTGGCTATGGGCTAGTTGATGCTGGTGCAGCGATCGCGATCGCTTTGAGCCTAAAATCACCACTTTCTGATGTTTCTGATCCCTTAATAAATTCCTATGGAGCCTCCCTAGTAAATGCACCAGAAGCATGGACGCTGGGATATACGGGTAAAGGCGTAGTGGTAGCGGTAATTGATACGGGCATAGATCTCAATCATCCAGATTTAGCAACTAGTTTTTGGCAGAATCTCAATGAAATTCCAGGGGACGGTAAAGATAATGACAATAACGGCTATGTAGATGATATTAATGGCTATGACTTCGCAAGTCGGGATGCTAATCCCCAAAATAGTAGTAGCCGAGAGTATCACGGTACCCACGTAGCTGGAATCATTACCGCTAATCGCAACGGTACGAATGCCACAGATCGCAGTAATATTCGCTATGAAGTAACTGGCATTGCCTATGATGCCCAAATTATGGCAGTTCGGGTGCTAAATAGTGCGGGTCGAGGAACGGCTCAATCCGTAGCCCAAGGGATTCGCTATGCCGCCGACAATGGCGCAAAAGTAATTAATCTCAGCCTAGGTAGTCCAATGACTAGTGGAATTGAGCAGGATGCGCTGCGCTACGCGGAGGAAAAAGGAGTAGTGGTGGTTTCTGCTTCTGGCAATAGTGGCTACACTTCCGTAGCTCCTGACTATCCCGCCCGACTTGCGGCAACAAGTAATTTTGGAATCGCCGTGGGTGCAGTTAACCGAAATAAGCAGGTTGCAGGCTTCTCTAATCCAGCAGGAACTTCGGTTCAGCAATATCCCTTTGTAGTAGCACCAGGAGTTTCGATTCTCTCAACTACGCCAAATAATAGTTTCTCTTTTCTAAGTGGTACTTCAATGGCTACACCTCATGTGGCTGCGGTAGTTGCCCTAATGCTGCAAGCAAATCCCAATCTCACTCCTGCACAAGTGAAAAAGATTATTAGCGAAACTGCGAATCCAAATAGTTTAACTGTGGCTTAATTCAAAGATTTGTCTTTTTACGCGATCGCCAAAAACGACCACCGAGAAAAATAGCGATCGCTATCACTAGAATTACTGCAATCACTTTGGTAATAACGTCAAGATAACCTTCAATTAGATGGTAATTTTTGCCCAAAACATATCCCGTATAGGTAAGCATAG
>JBBRVV010000180.1:0-5014 GCA_038246525.1 Pseudanabaenales cyanobacterium | reverse complement strand
TAGATATTGCTGAATTCCTTAAGGCTAAGTCAACAACAAAGCGCCCAAAAAAAAGTTTAGAAGTATTATGGGCGTGGTTAAATATTGATATTTCCGATCAAGATATCACCGAAGCCAAGCGTGAAATGTGGCAGAATTTCCCAAAGGAAGTTAACCAGTGAGCGTAGTTGCGGATATACATACAATTATTTGGTACTTCCTAAACCCAAATAAATTATCATCTGATGCAGCTAATGCCCCAGTGCCGCCTCAAGCGATGGGTTTTCAATTTACATATCTGCAATCATAATTGTCGAAATAATATACTTGGTTGAGAAGAACAAGATTCCCGAAATTGCCCTAGAAAAGCTCATAGAAGCTTTAAGTAATCCCAATACCAACTTAGTAATTGCAGCACTAGATCTGAGCGTGTCTCAATCATTAGCTAAAATCCCTAGAATTACTGTTACTGAAATGGGCGATCTCATCATCGCAGCTATCTCATTGCGACTAGGTTTACCATTGATCACAAAAGACTCTAAGATCTGACTTTTAGAAAATGTGAAAACTATTTGGGGTGATCGATCAATCCTTTCTTGGCAGAAATTAATACTCCTGATAATCCAACTAAATCTAAACATCACCAGTAAACTTTCTTAATCTCCGAGATAAGTAAGTATATCTGTTTCGGTCATTTATCTGTTTAACCGCTAAACCAATCGCCCTCGATTCACCCACAATAATCACCAATCTCCTAGCACGGGTCAAGCCAGTATAGAAAAGATTGCGAGAAAGCATCAAATAATGCTGCATAAACATAGGCAAAATCACCACAGGATATTCACTTCCTTGGGCTTTATGAATAGTTGTAGCTCTAGCCAAAGTAATCTCATTTAAGTCGGCAGAATCGTAATTTACCAGTCGCTCACCAAAAACCACTGTTATTTCCTGCTCCTCCAAATCTACCCCTCTTATTGTGCCAATATCGCCATTAAATACTTCTCGATTATAATCATTCACTTGCTGCATCACCCGATCGCCTACTCGCAAGATCATACTGCCACGCTTAATCTCAGGTTTAGAATAATCGGCTGGATTGAGCAGTTCTTGCAAAACCTGGTTAAGATTGCGAGTTCCCACATCGCCTCTAGTCATTGGACAGAGCACCTGCATATCTAGATCTGGATTGAATCCTAGCCCTGGTAAAAGATGAGAAATAATATCCGAAATTCCCTGTACTCCCGCCTCTGGTGTAGGCATCTCCAACCATAGACAATCGGTTTTTGGCTGATCAGATACCTTTTCCATCACGGGATATTTACCCGTATTTATCTTATGGGCATTTTGGATAATCTGACTAGCTTGCGCTTGACGGAATACCTGCGTAAGTCGAATCACTGGAACCTGTTGTGAATCAATTAGATCCTTTAAAATATTTCCTGCTCCCACACTAGGAAGTTGATCCGTATCGCCAACTAAAAGCAATTGTGCGCCCAAAGGAATCGCTTTAATTAGCGAGAAGGCCAGAAATAAATCCAACATCGAAGCCTCATCCACAATAATCGCATTCGCTGCTAGAGGAGACTCAGCATCATGCTTGAAGCCCATCGAACTTGGATCAAACTCCAACAGGCGATGAATGGTCTTCGCTTCGCAACCTGTGACTTCCTGCAACCTCTGAGCCGCTCTGCCCGTAGGTGATGCCAAGGCAATTTCTTTGCCCATCGCTTTCCACAGTGCCACAATTGTGCGAGTGGTAGTAGTCTTGCCCGTACCAGGTCCACCCGTGAGAATTAAGATCGAAGAATTAGCTGCCATCTCTACGGCTGTTCTTTGAAGAGGTGAAAGCTGGATTTCTTGTTGAGCAGTGTAGCGATCAATCCAAGAAGTTACCCGTGCTTGATCATTTTTGGGCTTCCGTTGCAATAGCTGATAAATTCTCTCTGCTAAATTCTGTTCTGTATGAAAATATGTGGGCTTATAGCAAATGAATTGTCTCTGTTGATCACCGTGCATGATTAGTTGCTCATTAATTGCTAATTGATGCGTCAAAGCTTGGATAGTTTCAGGTAGGGGTTGATATTCATCTAAAGTCAGCAGTTTGACTGTATTCTCCACTAATTCAGCTTGAGGTAAATAACAATGTCCTTCTTCTGAAGCCTCTCCCAAGCTATGGAAGATGCCAGCAATCGAGCGAAACTCTGAACTAATCTCAATGCCAATATTGCGGGCGATCGCATCAGCGGTAAAAAAGCCAATACCATAAATATCTGTTGCAAGTTTATAGGGATTTTCAGTTACCGTACTAATGGAATCATTGCCATAGGTCTTATAAATTTTGACCGCATAGGTAGTTGACACGCCATGTCCTTGCAGAAATACCATCACTTCTTTAATCGACTTTTGGGTTTCCCATGCCGTCTGAATCAGCTTCACTCGTTTTTTGGCAATCCCTGGAACTTCAATTAAGCGCTCAATTTGAGTCTCAATAATCTCTAAAGTTTCCAAGCCAAAGTGCGCCACAATCCGCTTAGCGGTAACTGGACCAACACCTTTGATTAAGCCACTACCCAAGTATTTCTCAATCCCTGTCAGAGTTGCGGGTTTAGTTTCTCGGTATTGACTAACTTGAAATTGGTCGCCATATTTGGGATGCGATCGCCATGTGCCTTCTAGTGCTAAGGTTTGTCCTGCTTGGATATTGGCAAAGTTGCCGACGATCGTGATTAAATCCTGTGACCTGGGGACTTTCAGCCGCGCGATCGCATAGCCAGTCTCTTCTGAATGAAAAGTCAGTCTTTCAATTACACCTTGTAAGTAATCGGTTTTATCAGGCATCTGCCCAAGTAGCAAAGTTTAAAGAATAGCGTAAGTCCCATCTGTCATAATATATGCCAAAGTCGAATAAAACCCAAATAATTGACCAAGTGAAGTCTCAAATCTCTGAAATTAGTATTTCAGCCCTTACCCAAAAGATTACTCAACTGCTGCGCGAAAGCTTAGGCGAAGTCCGCGTAATTGGTGAAATCTCAGGCTATAAACCTGCTGCATCTGGACATCGCTACTTCACGCTCAAGGATCAAGAATCGCAAATCGATTGTGTCCTCTGGGGAAGCAAGAAACTTACATTCATGCCCAGCGATGGAATGCAGGTGATCGTCACAGGTAAGCTCACGGTCTATGCACCCAGAGGCAAATACCAAATAGATTGCCAAAGTCTGATCCCTGCTGGACAGGGTGAGTTATATCTGGCATTTGAGCGGTTAAAGCAAGAGCTACTAGAAAAAGGTTACTTTGATCAAAAACGCCCCATTCCCACTTTACCCCTGCACATTGGCATCGTCACGTCAGCCACAGGTGCAGCCATCCAAGATATGTTGAGTACCTTAAAAAGAAGAGCGCCCCATTGTCAAATCTATCTTTATCCCGCTAGCGTCCAAGGCGAATATGCCGCTCAGGAAATTGCTTCAGGCATTGCCAAACTAAATGAAGTATTGACAGAGTTTGATAATGCCGTGCTGATCGTAGGTCGTGGCGGTGGCTCTCTGGAAGACCTCTGGGCATTCAACACTTTGCCAGTAGCTGAAGCAATCTATAACTCGGAAATCCCTATAATCTCCGCTGTCGGACATGAAACAGACTTCACCATCGCCGATTTTGTGGCAGATGTTCGCGTTGCCACCCCAACAGCCGCCGCCGAGTTTGTCACCCAGAATGATAAATATAGTCTGTTGGGTTATCTCGATTCAATTGAAGAAAAGCTTACAGATAGTATCCAATCGGTTTTAGAGTCCTATAGTCAGAAGGTTTCTCAATTAGAGAATAGCTATGGTTTTCAGAAAGTTAGCGATCGCTTGCAAAATTATTCTCAAAGGATAGATGAAGCCGAAATCTCTCTAAATAAACTAATCCTTCGCAATCTCTCTACCGCCAAAACCAAACTAGACGGGATAGAAGCACATACCAAATCACTACATCCATTATCCCCCCTCAGCCGAGGTTTTGCCCTGCTCCAACATAACTCCCAAATCCTCAGTTCAGCCGAATCTTTGAATAGCTATACCGAGATCGAAATTATCCGCAAAGCTGAAATTGCCCATGCTACGATTCAAACAGTTAAACCCAACTAATCCCCATGCCCACCTTTGAAGAACAGATCCAACGATTAGAAGCGATCGTCAAAATTCTAGATCGCGGCGAAGAACCAATTGCTAACCTACTTGAACTTTACGAAGAAGGCATGACCCTCAGCAGCATTTGCCGCAATTACTTAGAAACAGCCGAGCAGCGAATCACCATCATCAATAATAAACGTGAAGAAATTGAAAGACAAAATAATTCAAACATCACTTTTTGATACTAGCACTTCCTATCGCACCAGCACCATTCAGCCTCTTTCTTTAACCATGAGCAAAGATACTTTACTCCAATGGAGAGAAAAGATCGCTAGCCATCAAAACAAAGCCAAAATAGGCGACCTAGCCATCCAGTCAAAACTATTCGATTTATCAACCGAAACCGAAACAACCAAGATTAATCCCTTTGAACTTCCACCCCAATCAATGCAGTTTTACCGATTCCCTGTAATTGACAAAGGTAGTGCAAGTATCTATTTCATCATCGATAGCAGTACAGAGACGATTTTATATATAGGCGAAACTTGTCACTCAAACCTACGCTGGAAAGGACATCATGACTGCAAACGATACATTCAAAACTATCAGAACTTACACTACACCCATAACATCAAAACCGCCATAAATGCAGTATTTTGGCTCCATGCACCGCTAGAAACCAAACTCAGACAAAAAATAGAATTAGACTTGATCTACCATTGGCGATCGCTATCAAAAGAAATTTTTAAGCGATCGCCACTTACAAAAATGAGAAGATGATTGTTGAGGCGATCGCCTCCTTCACTTTGACTCTATCTATGCGATCGTAACGTCTTCAGAAAGATAGACATCTTGAATCGCATGAAACAATTTCACGCCCTCGTCAAAGGGCTTTTGGAAAGTTTTGCGCCCAGAAATTA
>JBBRVV010000179.1:0-5085 GCA_038246525.1 Pseudanabaenales cyanobacterium | reverse complement strand
GGGGGTAAAACAGAGATTACCCACCCAGCAACTATTTACGTCTGCAACTAAAGGATTTGTTTTTAATTTTTTCGCCATTGATGGCAAGAGAGAGGGTTGGGCGGCAATTTTATTTTTGAAATGGTTCCAACTAGAGCTAAATATCTGATCTCGTCGCATTAACGAAGATTCGTCGATCGCCGAGACTCCCTGAGAACTAACTTGCCCACCCAACATCGGCGTAAGCTCAATTAAGCAAGTAGTTGCACCAGTTTGCATGGCATGATATGCCGCCGCCACGCCACCAAGCGAGCCACCAATTATTGCTACTTCACAATTCCACACTTCAATATTTTGGGGCGGAGCAGGGTTTAGTAAAGGAAAGCCATTACGATCAAATAGCCTAGTGATTCTGATCGATTTAGGTTCGGGTAGTTTGCCTATAATTGCTAAATTTTTGGAGTTACTCTTGGATGATTTAGGGGGGGTTGGTTGAGATAATTGCCAAGGAATCACCGCTCCAGTCAAAATTAAGCAAGACAAGATGACTGTACTAACTTGAAACGTAACTTTCACAAGATATATTTAGCGTAATTAAGAAATCTGCTCACTAGAATACAATCATTGTCAAGTTTCTTAATACCTACCTATTATGACCTATTCCCTTCGGATTGCGGATATGGTAGAGACGGAGCGCCCAAGGGAGCGTTTGTTACAACATGGGGTGAGACATTTAGCTGTCGCCGAGCTTTTAGCTATACTTTTGGGTACGGGTCAAGGAGCAGGCAAGCTTTCTGCGGTAGGATTAGGACAATTGATTTTACAAACGATTGGACAGGATAGTTGTGATCCGATTGCTAGCTTTCAAACTGTAAACGCGCAAGAGTTAATGAACATTCCTGGGGTGGGTCCAGCCAAAGCGACTACGATTTTAGCGGCGATTGAATTGGGCAAGCGGGTATTTAGCACCCGTCCGCCCGAAAGGGCAGAAATTACTGATCCCTCTGTGGCGGTTGCAGCTTTGAGCCATGATCTGATGTGGCAGCAGGAGGAGCGTTTAGCGGTATTGATGTTAGATTCACGCAATCGCATTCTCAGCCAAAAAATCTTAACCATTGGCACGGCAACGGAGACGATCGCTAATCCCAGGGATATTTTTCGAGAAGTGCTCAAAAGTGGCGCAGTCAAATTTATGCTGGCGCACAATCATCCATCGGGTAGTCTAAAACCCAGTGCTGAGGATATCAGCTTGACCCAACAAATACTTCAAGGTGCAGAGTTTTTAAATTTACCCCTATTAGATCATTTGATTCTAGGTAACGGCAGCTTTTGTAGTATGCGGGAGACAACTAACCTGTGGCAAGAAGCTTAAGAGCAATGCTATTGATTCCGACGGGAATCGGCGCGGTAATTGGTGGCTATGCGGGGGATGCTTTACCTATAGCAAGGGCGATCGCCGCAGTGGTAGATGATTTGATTACCCATCCCAATGTGCTAAACGGTGCGAGTCTTTACTGGCAAATGCCCAACGTGCATTATGTAGAGGGCTTTGCGCTGGATCAATTTGCCTTGGGCAACTGGGGCTTGAGACCGATACATAGCAATAAAATCGGCGTAATTTTTGATGCAGGCATTGAACCAGAATTATTAGGTCGTCAACAGCAGGCGATCGCTGCCGCTAAAGCCACTCTGGGGCTAGATATTAGCCCGCCAATTTTTACAGATCAGCCTCTGGGCGTAACCCTGAAAGCTGGGGCATCTGGAGCTACCTGGGGCACTATCGCTCAGCCTGATAGTTTATTGCGAGCAGCCGAAAAGTTAATAAAAGTAAGCCAAGTAAAGGCGATCGCCGTGATTGCTAGGTTTCCCGATGACTTCTCTAGTGCAGCCCTGCAAAATTATCGTCAAGGCAAAGGTGTAGATGCTCTGGCGGGAGCCGAAGCGGTGATTAGTCATTTAATTACTAGGGAATTCGCCATACCCTGTGCCCATGCCCCTGCACTGTTGCCTTTAGAACTAGACATGACCATTAGCGATCGCGCCTGTGCCGAAGAAATTGGTTATACTTTTTTGCCCTGCGTATTGGTGGGATTGAGCCGTGCACCTCGGATTATTAAGCTTAATAACCAGAATTATCAGCTAAACGATCTAACTATTGATGATTTAGATGTAGCGATCGCGCCTTTGAGTGCCTGTGGTGGAGCAGGTATTTTGGCTCTGGCAGCGAGAAATCTGCCTTTTATCTTAGTTGAAGAGAACTCTACTACCCTAGAAGTAAGGCCTGAAGTTTTGGGGATCAGTAAAAGTATAAAAGTAAAAAATTATTTAGAGGCGATCGGCGTTCTTGCTGCGATCAAAGCAGGAATTGCACCCGAGGCGTTAACTTTAAGAAGATTTTAAGTAGTTTCCTAAGAAATCTGGCAATTTAGCAAAAAGGAAGTGGCTAAGTTGGTACACGCATAGCAAAATGATGGCTAGTAATCCCCATGCCTCTCCTCATATAAAATCGATGGGTATCAAAGCGCTGCACCCCAGAGTCCAAATGGATTTGCTCGCAACAGTGCAATTTGGAATGCTCGATTAGCCAATTAAAAATCGCTTCACCATAACCACGTCGCCGATCTTCTGCCAAGGTGACCAAGTCTTCAATATACAAATATCTGCCCCAGGCAATGTTATCATAAATCCGAAACCCTGCCACCGCCCGCACTTTACCCACATCGGTAAGCGATACTAATTTATAACCTTGGGTTTCTAGGCGCCGAATGGTGCGTAAAAGATCCTTCCGCTCTAGGGAGGGGCGCAGTTCTTGCAAGGCGAAAAAGCAATTCTCGATCTCTGGATCGGTAGTGGCGACAGCAATATAGGTCATTCCAAAATTTCGCTCCAAATCTTGCGGGTGGGGGAGCAATCCAACTGTGTAAGTGCTTGAACTGCTTGATTAGTAAGACTCCAAGAGTATACCAAACCCTTTGTAATTTATTTTAATTGCTAACCATAAATACTTTTAGCTTTTTTTGAAATATTAAATTCCAGCTTTTCAATCTGGCGATCGCTTCATTACTAGTTTTAGGCGCCAGTTTTAGCGAAAGAAAGTGATTGAGAAGATGTAGAGAATAAGAGAGAAATTGCGACGGTAATCTATCTTAAGTGAGAAATTGAGAATCCAGAATCTATGCCTTTTGGAAGTATGAAAATCTATCTTTAATCTAAAGAAATATACTTCACTAAAGTTAATTAATTCCAAACTGGAAAGAAGTATTTCTTAACATCAAATGTCAGGAGATGATGATAATGTATACACATATCAATAATTTCCAATTTTATTTCACCCTTTTTACAAACTTAAAAACTTAAAACTTATTTAATATAGGAGATCAAAATGATGATTGAAAATGTTAGAGTCAAGCCCGAAACTCGCAACCACAAGGGCTCATATATCTCGGAAGCCAGCTACAAATTGGTAGATATCGATCAAAACGGATGGGCTTTAATCTGTCTTGATGATCATGCTTGTCACTATGTTGATCCCGATGACCTAAAGATTCCCAAGACGCGCAATAAGTAGTGACTTCTCTTAGTAAATCTATTATCTAATTTAGAGTGGAGAGATACAGGCAAATTTCTTGAAATTTTTTTTAAGAAACTCAAATGTATAATTTCCATTCTATTTTATTTTTCAAACCAGAAAGTTTGGGATATCTGCAGGATTAAGGAAACGGTAGAGAAATTTAATGAATTTAGTCGGCGGGAGAGCGATCGCACAGATTCTCTCAGCTGAGATAGGATGGGAAAAAGTCAATTTCCAAGCATGAAGTAATTGCCCGTCTATTCCCTTAATTGAGTGAGCATAAACTGGATCGGCAGCGATCGCATGACCCATATATGCAGAATGTACGCGAATCTGATGGGTACGACCTGTTTCTAAATCAAACTTGAGTAGAGCATAATTATTACCTCTTGCTAGCACTTGCCAATGGGTAATTGCGATTCTCCCATCCTCGATAATTGCCATCTTTTGGTGGTTTGTTTTGTGGCGACCAATCGGCGCATTCACAGTTCCTTGAGATAGTTTGGGAACACCTTGGACAATTCCTAAGTATTCTCTTTTGGCAGTTTTCGCTTGAATTTGAGCTTGAAGACTTTGATGAGCTAAATCGTTCTTTGCTACGACAATTGCGCCACTAGTATCTTTGTCTAAGCGATGCACAATCCCAGGACGAGCAGTGCCATTAATGCCCGAAAGATTTGGGCAATGGGCAAGTAGAGCATTAACTAAAGTGTGATCTTGATGTCCTGGAGCGGGATGAACAACCAAACCGACTGGTTTATTGATTACGAGTAGATCTTGATCTTCGTAGAGAATCTCTAGGGGAATTGCCTGGGGTTCGAGAGTTTGAGAGATGGGATCAGGTATAGAAATTACTAAGCGATCGCCTTGCTTAAGTAGTTCTTTCTTATTTGCACAAATATTGCCATTAATAGATACTTCGCCCAATTCAATTAATCTTTGAATGCGCGATCGCGATAGATTTTCAAGATTTTCGGCTAGGTAGCGATCAATTCTCTCTTCTTTAGTTAACTCAGCTATAAGCTCAAAGGTTTCCATTCTTAAATTATACATCTTATGTGAGTTAAAAATTACCAGCTTAGTAAGGTCAGTAATTTAAATAATGGGTGTATTTGGGGATTAGATGATCGATTTGTTTAGCGATCGCTAGTCGA
Source organism: Pseudanabaenales cyanobacterium (assembly GCA_038246525.1). GTDB lineage: Bacteria > Cyanobacteriota > Cyanobacteriia > Pseudanabaenales > Pseudanabaenaceae > JANRLH01. Next base: position 381 of record JBBRVV010000179.1, on the reverse strand, counting down.
AAATTTTTAGGCAATTCTAAATTAAAAACCGTATTTGTCAATCCTTTAAGCCAGAGCGGCGAGTATTAAACTGCAAAATTCACAAATTAAGCGAAAATTATTTTACTCACCTTTTCAGAGTTAGATTTAACCGCTGCCCAAATATAGAAATAATTACCTTCGTGATGAAGTGGAAATTAATCGATCAACACCTGAAATTCTACAGTCAATGAATAAGACTTTAGTTGTGCTCGACTCGAATAAGTACAATAGATGTGCGGGTTAAGTTTTCTTAGTTAAAAATTTTGAAAAAATTTGGAGATGGAGAATGGTTGCGATCGCTATAACAAAGAATAAGCAGGAAATTCTAGAGGTAAAACCAAAATTAACCTTTGAGCAATT
>JBBRVV010000178.1:0-5111 GCA_038246525.1 Pseudanabaenales cyanobacterium | reverse complement strand
TGCTCTGCCAATTCCTTCGCAACTATTTTAGATAAGTGTGATTTGGTTGTCGGTATGGCAGGAACAGCGGTAGAGCAAGCAGTAGGTTTGGGAAAACCCATAATTCAAATTCCTGGCAAGGGACCGCAATTTACCTATCGTTTCGCCGAAGCCCAAATGCGCCTTTTAGGGAAATCAGTCCAAACTATTGGCAAAAATCCTGCAACTTCTGAAATTCTGCAACAGGCTGCTACGCTTATTCCGCAGATTCTAGCCGATCTTGAATATCTGCAAATCTGTCAACAAAATGGTAAAGAAAGAGTAGGAGAAAAAGGTGGTTCTGAAGCGATCGCCCGCACATTATTAACCTTGCCGAAATCAATCTAAAGTTGACTATGTTTATCTTCATTTGATTCTCAGTTTTCCTGCAAAGCTCAGCAACGCAGAAGGCAAAGTCAAAAAACGGTGGATAATCACAAAATCGCTTTCCAATCTTTAACCATCATACCTAGCAGAGATTTTACCTAAGTGATATGCCGAAGTGATATGCTGATTAAGCTTTTGCTGCCATAATAGAAGCTGCAACAATTTTGATCACTTTGTGGAATAAAGGGCTGTGGAAAAAGGCACTCTAGTAGAATTTCGGCTAAATGGGGAGCGCCGCTTGGCAGTGGTTGATCGCCCAGAAGGCAAAAAACATTTTCAGATGATTGACATCAATGGCAATGTTCACACAGTTCATCCGCGGGAAATTGAATATGTCGTGCCTGGGGAGAGACTTTTGCCTCACAAAATTCCTGGGTTCAAACAACAGTTAGAGCCTTTTCTCGATCCTAGTAGCCTGGAGGTTGCTTGGGAGATATTGCAGCCTGATCATGCTTCTACCTCTCCAGAGAAGATGGCAGAGTTGCTTTTTAGCCAAATTAGTGGCGTGACTTGCTATGCTGCCCACTTTTTACTCACCGAAGATAAGCTCTACTTCAAGCAAAAGGGAGAAGTTTTTGAACCGCGATCGCCAGCCCAGGTTGCCGAATTAAAGCATCAACTAGAAGTTTCGCAACAGCGGGCAAAAGAGTTAGAACTATTCAGACAGAAATTAAACGAGAAGATCAAAGATGTCAGCCTAGAAACTAGCTGGACAACTAGCGATCGCCAAAGATTAGAATGCCTGGAGCGCTATGTTTTACAAGGAGAAGAGGCAAAAGATAAAGGGTCGGCACAGGAATTACTCGCCAGTCTACAACGACCGAAACATGATGCGGCTGCCTTCCAACTATTAGTAGATTTGGGAATTTGGACTAAACATGAGAATATAGCTCTACGCCGCAGTCAGATTCCCTTGAAATTTGGCATAGAAGTGGGTGAAAGAGTAAAAGAGATTTTAGAGAATCCAACTAGCGATCGCGCCAAAGCAAGAATTGATCTAACTTCTCATCACGTCTATACAATTGACGATGAAAGCACCAGTGAAATTGATGATGGCTTGAGTTTAGAAACCTTAGATGATGGATCTAAGAGAATCTGGATTCACATTGCCGATCCCACCCGCTGGATCGAACCTAATGACTTACTAGATCGAGAAGCCCGCAAACGCGGTACAACCGTCTATCTACCCACAGGCATGATTCCGATGTTTCCGCCTGAGTTGGCAACTGGGCCAATGAGCTTGGTGCAGGGACAGATTTGTGATGCGCTTTCCTTTGGTGTAGATTTAGATGGCGAAGGGAATGTCAAAGACTTTCAAGTATGTGCTAGTTTGATCAAGCCACGCTATCGTCTTACCTATGAAGATGCGAATGAAATGGTGCAAATGGGAGTAGAAGCAGACTTGAGCGATCTGGCTGATCTAGCCAAACTGAGGCATCAATGGCGATTATCCCAGGGGGCAATTCATATTCGCTTACCTGAAACCAGTATCAAAGTGAATCCTCAAGATCAGAACCAATTACTAGTAGATGTAATAGATGATTCTCCTTCTCGTCAGTTGGTGGCAGAAATGATGATCCTGACTGGAGAAATCGCCGCCAAGTTTGCCCAAACTAACGAGATTCCGGTGCCCTATCGCTTTCAATCTCAGCCCGAACTGCCAAGTGAAGAGATTCTGCTTCAATTGCCACCTGGTCCAGTGCGCGAGTTTGCAGTTGTTCGTTGTATGACCAAAGGAGAAGCAGGAGTTTATCCATTCCGTCACGCTGGGTTAGCATTAGAGGCTTATTCCCAAGTTACTTCTCCCATTCGCCGATATGGCGATCTGTTGGCGCATTTTCAAATCAAAGCCTTCTTAAATGGTGAACCGCTGCCTTATGATCATGCTAGTTTAACCGATCAACTAAGTATGATCGATGGCGCAATTTATGAAGCGAGTCAAATGGAAAAACAAACTAATCGCTATTGGAGTCTAGAATATTTACGCCGAAACAAAGATCAAGTTTGGCGAGCAATATTGTTGGATTGGCTACGACAGCATGAACAATTGGGATTAGTCTTACTGGAGGATTTAGGTTTGAAATTACCAATCAGGATTACCCGCAGCGTAAATGTCGGCGAAAGCTTTGAGGTGATGGTGGAGGAAGTCGATCCTCGCCGTGATTTGATAAACTTTAGAGAATTGGCTTCAGTAGTTTCGATGAGTATGGTTTCAGAGGATAAAACAGAATAATTATGGCTTCTAACCTAGAAAATAAAGTGGAAAAAGCAACGCCTGCTATTCCTGACAAAAAGAAAATCTATATTAGCCACAATTGGTGGATCGTCTTGCTGTTGCTCTTGCTCAGTAGTGCGGGAATTTCTTTCGCTCTCTATACTATTAATCGCCGTAGTCAGCCCATAGATGTGAGCAAATCTACGATTGAAGTGGAACCCCAAGCGATCGCTTTGCGGATTCGGGCAAGTGGTTCGGTAGTGCCAGTATTGTCGGTAAACCTCAGCCCAAAAGTTGCAGGCAAGTTAAAGGAACTGCTAGTAGAACAAGGCGATCGCGTCAGCCAAGGACAGATTGTCGGCAAGATGGATGATTCCAGTTTGACCCCCCAAATTGCTCAATCGAGAGCCAGTATTGCGGCTGCCGAAGCTAATCTTGCCAAGCTAGAAAATGGAGCGCGCAAAGAAGATATTGCTGCTGCTAGAGCCAGAGTCGCTGCTGCCGAAGCCAGGCTGATGTTATCACAAAAACGCAGACAGCGTAATCAAACGCTTTTAGCGCAGGGGGCAATTTCTCGCGATCGCTTAGACGAATTAAATGCTGGCTTTGCCGCTGATTCTGCCAGTCTTAACGAACAGCGACGCAACCTTGAAGAGCTAATCAACGGCACCAGAAGAGAAGACCTCAGCCAAGCAAAAGCCCAATTGCAATTGGAAAAAGCTCGACTACAAACTATTCAAGTGCAAGTAGAAGATACCTTAGTGCGATCGCCATTTGCAGGCATAGTTACCCAGAAATTTACCAATGTGGGATCTTTTGTGACCCCAACTACTTCCGCTTCAGCAACTAGCTCGGCAACTTCAACTTCGATTGTGGCGGTTGCGAAAGGTTTAGAAATTCTAGCTAAAGTGCCAGAAGTAGATATTGCTCAAATTTCCATCGGTCAAAAAGTCGAAATTACGGCTGATGCTTTTAGCGATCGCACCTTTAGCGGCAAGGTCAGATTGATAGCGCCTGAAGCAATTGTGGAACAGAATGTCACTTCCTTTCAAGTGAGAATTTCCCTCACTTCTGGTTTAGATACATTGCAATCGGGCATGAATGTGAATGTGCAGTTTATCGGCAAGCAAATCGCTGATGCCCTAGTTGTACCCACCGTGGCAATTATTACCCAAGATGGTAGACCAGGCGTATTCGTGCCAGATGAGTTAGGTAAGCCCCAATTTAAGCCAGTAACTTTGGGAACCACCTTAGAAACCCAAACTCAAATTTTGAAGGGAATTAAGGCTGGCGATCGCGTATTTATCAAAAAACCTAACTAGCTATTTTCCATAGAAAGATGAGTGGGGCTAAACCCCAAGCCCGTATGGGTTTTCATATTTAATTAATAAAAATTAAATTGGATAGAATTGACTTACTTTCGTCCAACCCTCAATTGGGCACAACTAAAATTCACTAATTAGGAGATGCGGATGAATAAGCTATGATTGGCTTAAAACCCTAACCTCAGCTATGAATATCGGCAAAAGATCCAGCTTCAATAATCTCAAGGTAAATGTCCTACGCGAAGGGATCGTGGAGTCAGTTCATATCTGTCATGGCGCAGTAGCCGATAATCGCGGTAGAATCCTCTCGATCGCTGGCGATGCTGAAACTGCTACCTTTGCCCGTTCTTGTCTTAAACCAATTCAAGCAATTCCTGTGTCAGTTTCTGGCGCGTTAGAACGTTATCGACTTTCAGAGATAGATTTGGCAATTATGTGCGGTTCTCATCAAGGAGCGATCGCCCAGGCAAGACAGGTATTTAACATTCTCTGGCGCTGTGATGTAGAAACCGAAATGTTACAATGCCCGATTCCTGCCCATGGTCATAGCTGTCTGCAACATAATTGCTCTGGTAAACACGCTGGTATGATCGCCGTGTGTCAACAAAATAATTGGAGTTTGCAATCCTATGCCGATCGTGATCATCCTGTCCAGCAGATGATTCTTAATACAATGGCAGATCTACTGCATATGCCAGCCGCAGAATTTATTGGTGCCCATGATGATTGTGGTGTGCCAACTTATCTGCTCGAAGTCGGTCAACTTGCCCAACTTTATGCCCAACTTGCTTCTTCCAATCAATTGCATTTAGTCAGAATCTCTAGAGCAATGCTGGCTCATGCCGAAATGGTAGCTGGAGCAGGAGAATTTGATACCGAATTGATGCGCTTAACTGCAGGCGAGATTTTGAGTAAATCTGGCGCGGAGGGAGTGCAATGTATCGGTAAGGTAAATGAAGGTATGGGGCTAGCAATCAAAGTAATGGACGGTGCTAAACGGGCAAAATATGCCGCCGCCATTCATTTGCTCAAACAGTTGGGCTGGATCTCTTCCACGGTGGCGGATACGATGGCGGAGAAGTTTACGTTAGTGGGCAGATATACGCGCCTAGAAGTTGTGGGTGACCTGTCTTTCATTTAAGCCGATGAATTTTTTATTAACTTTT
>JBBRVV010000177.1:0-5116 GCA_038246525.1 Pseudanabaenales cyanobacterium | reverse complement strand
GGTTAACTGTGATTTAGAATGCTTTGAAGCGCGATCGCGATCACAAGTCTGATTAAACTATTTTTTCTGAATTCTGCCTAGGGCTGCGCTGGTACAGTTAGTTTACTGATTGGGTGAACCATTTTTCAGATTTGTGAAAAGATCTTGCTTAAGACATACATATTCTTGGAATTCTTAGGATTTTCTTCTTCGTATTTAAGAACTGAAGAGAGGCCTTGCTTGATAGTGGGATGATTTGATCAGTTTGAACTTTTGAATCAGTACCCTGTAATCAGATCGAGATTTCGCAAGACTGCCATTAAATTAGATAAGTCAAATTAGATAGTCTCACCGATAGCTATGGATTATAGATTATCAAGGAAGCCTAGATTACAAATGCCATAACTCATAGTAAGCAGTTTAGGCAAGCAGTTTGGGTAAGCAGTTTGGTGGCGATACTAAGAATCTGATCCTAAAAGTCTATAGTTGACAACTTCTTACTCCAAATCTATTCTTAATTTCCTTTCCTAATTTCTATGCCTGCTCAAAATTGGATGGATTTTAAAGTTTATAGCTAAATTGACATATAGTGAAGATCCTGGCACAGATGCTTTACTTAGCTAATCTTATGCTCAATGTCATTACTCAAGTTTTTTCACATCATGACTTCTCTGCTAATTAACTTTCATTCCTTCGCTACTCTAGTAGAAATTGTTAGAGCTAGTTCAGGGCTGCTTTTAAGTTTAGGGATGTTGAGTGCGATCGCTATCTATGGCTGGTTCAATCTGTTGATTCCCTTCCATCACAACAATCCAGCTAAGCCCACTTTCGCTAATGAATCTAGCAAAGCTCTTCCACCGCAGCGACCTAAGTTTTTAAAGAAAGTGCCAGTGGTTGCCAAGCCCCAACCAAGCTCTACAACTAAACCCGATGTGCTATTCAAGGCAAAAGTAAATTCTGGGATTGGCTTAGTGTTGCGGGCTGAGCCTGCGGCAGGCGGTAAAATGTCTGGAGGGGCTGATTACAATGTTACAGTAGAGGTGTTGAAGGAAAGTCCAGATCGGGCGTGGGTTTTCATCCGTCAACCAATTACCAAAGAAGAAGGTTGGGTGCGTGCAGGTAATTTAACCCGAATCTAAAGAATCGAATCTTAAAGATTTGCTCAAAGAATTTATACAGAGTTTATACAGAGAGATAGTTTAAGCAGTAATGCAGTTTATTGATCGCGCAGAAATTTTAGTCAAGGCAGGGAAAGGTGGAGATGGGATTGTCGCCTTCCGCCGTGAGAAATATGTTCCCGCTGGTGGACCCGCAGGCGGTAATGGTGGCTGGGGTGGATCGGTTGTGTTTGAGGCAGTGACTGATTTGCAAACCCTCCTAGACTTCAGCTTTGAGCGGATCTTCAAGGCAGATGATGGCAAAAGAGGTGGACCGAGTAATATGACTGGGGCTCAGGGAAGCGATCGCGTCGTCAAAGTACCCTGCGGTACAGTAATTATCAATACCGAAACCGATGAAGTTGTTTGCGATTTGGTAGAGCCTGGTCAAAAGGTGACGGTAGCAAAGGGCGGTAAGGGCGGTCTAGGAAATAAATTTTTTCTGAGCAATAGCAATCGCGCGCCTGAGTATGCCCTACCTGGTTTGGAAGGTGAAGAATTTAAATTACGGCTAGAACTCCGTCTTTTGGCAGAAGTGGGGATCATTGGCTTACCAAATGCTGGAAAATCCACATTGATCTCTGTAGTTTCCGCCGCTCGTCCCAAGATTGCCGATTACCCTTTTACTACGCTTGTGCCGAATTTGGGCGTAGTCTCAAAACCCGATGGTGATGGCGTGGTATTTGCGGATATTCCAGGATTAATTGCTGGCGCCCATGAAGGAATTGGCTTGGGGCATGATTTCTTGCGGCATATTCAGCGTACAAGGTTGCTAGTGCATTTAGTCGACCTCACCAGTGAGGAACCGCTTGAAGATTATCAAGTAATTCAGGATGAGTTGAGCGCCTATGGGCAAGGTTTGGCAGATAAGCCCCAGATTTTGGTATTGAGTAAACTAGATGCAGTTGATTCAGAAGACGCGATCGCGATCGCTACCACCTTTGATCAAGCAATTCACCAACAGCCGATCTTGATTTCTTCAGCTACCCGTTTAGGATTAGATGCTTTGCTCCAAAGAATTTGGCAGGCTCTATCGGAATTAGGCGATTCTAGCGAACTTTCTGAAGAATTTTAGAGTCTAAATTATAGAACTTATGATTATTTGATTTGTGGCGGAGTTTTAGGATATCAACCCTTTTACCCCAGATACAAACCTAAGAAATTCTTAAGCTAACTTGTAGATAAATATATTCCATTCTTTATAAGCTTTTATGAAATTCTCATCCTTTGCTTTCGGTTTGGTTTCTGCTGGTTTACTAAGCTTTTCTGGATTGAACTCAAATTTGAACCCAGCGATCGCTCAAGCTAAATCTAATCTCTTAGATAGTCGCAACGAAGAGCAAGTTACGGTCGATGTCTATAGCATCGCTAGCCCTGCGGTAGTCACAATTAGGCTAGAAAACGGCGCAGGATCGGGCAGCATTATCAGCCCTGAAGGTCTGGTTTTAACCAATAACCATGTGATTCGCAACGCCCGCAATGGTCTAGTTACTGTAGTTACTAGCTCAGGCAAACAGTATCGCGGACAGGTAATTAGTTTGGATCGTACCAATGATCTTGCCCTAATTCGGCTTCAGACTCGCGATCGCTTTCCCAGTTTACGTTTAGCCAGTACCAATAGCATTCAAGTTGGTCGTCAAGTCTTTGCGATCGGTAGCCCTTTTGGACTATCAGGCACACTTACTCGGGGGATCATTAGTCGAATTGCCGCTAACGGCGATATTCAAACCGATGCTTCACTCAATCCAGGCAACTCTGGTGGGCCTTTGCTCAATACCAAGGCAGAAATTGTTGGCGTAAATAAAAAAATTATTGCCTCTGAAGGTAGAGGAAATACAGGCATTGGTTTTGCCACCAGTGCAGTAGCCACTCAGCAATTTATTACTCGAAGCTTGAGTAATCCCAATGGCAATATCGCCGCCAATCCTTCGCGTTTAGGGATCATCATCGATGGCGAGAGCTTGGTAATTCAAAAAGTTGAAGCTAATTCGCTGGCAAGTAATGTCGGACTTTTGCCTGGCGATCGCGTACTAGCAATCAATGGCAGCCCTCTCAAAGATACTCAACAACTAAACCAAGTATTGGATGATTCGCCCCAGAGGATAGTTTTGACGATCGCGCGCCAACAACGGGTAGGCAGAGTCTTGATTCAATTTTAGTGTCATAGATAAAAACAAATATTTTTTAAATTATTCATAGATTAATTGCTATGATTAGTCGATTAATCAAGCCAAAAAACCGTGAGACACGTTACCTTACATCAGCTAAAAGTTTTTGAAGTGGCAGCCCGTCATCATAGTTTTACTAGGGCGGCAGAAGAAATGTTTCTGACTCAGCCTACCGTTTCGATGCAGATCAAGCAATTGACCAAGCTAGTGGGAATACCACTTTTTGAACAGGTAGGCAAAAAATTATTCCTGACCGAGGCAGGAGAGAATTTATACCTTACTTGTCAAGAGATGTTTAAGCAGTTAGATCAGTTTGAGATGACGGTGGCGGATATGAAAGGCTTAAAACAGGGAAATCTGCGCCTAGCAGTGGTAACTACTGCCAAATATGTAGTACCGCGTCTCCTAGGATTATTTTGTCAACGTTATCCAGGTATAGAAGTTTCGCTAAATGTCGCCAACCATGATCGCTTAATTGAGCGTCTGTCTGAGAACCGCGATGATATTTACATCATGAGTCAGTTGCCGCATTCTCCAGAGGTAAACGCCATTCCATTTTTAGAAAATCCCCTAGTTGTGCTTGCCTCTCGCAATCATCCATTAGTAGAACAAACCAGAATTCCCCTCAGTCGGATTGTGCAAGAGCCATTCATCGTGCGGGAAACAGGTTCTGGTACCAGGCGCACAGTCCAAAAATTGTTAGACCAACATAACTTAAACATTCAGATCAAAATGGAATTAGCCAGCAATGAGGCAATTAAACAAGCGGTAGCAGGTGGATTGGGTATTTCTATTCTTTCGCGTCATACGATTAATTTAGAAGGGGCTTCCGGACAAATTGCGATTTTGGATGTACAGGAATTTCCTATTCTCAACCAGTGGTACATGGCAACTTTGGCAGGTAAACAGCTTTCCATTGTCACTCAGACTTTCTTAGATTATTTGCAAAATGAAGGGAAACAGATCGCCGCTGAGACAATGCACTGGAAATAAGGTGCTTGACCTATGATTGAAGTAAATTCGATTTGAGTAGGGTGATATGACTGGTATTGGAATTATGACTGCGCAAAAGCGACATGAGCGCGCAATCGGACAGATTCACGTCTACGATGGCAAGGGAAAAGGTAAGTCCCAGGCGGCTTTGGGTGTGGTATTGCGATCGCTTGGCTTAGGCATGACCAATCCCGATCCTACTGAAACTAGAATTTTATTATTACGCTTTCTCAAGGGTCCAGGCAGAGAATATAGCGAAGATGCGGCGATCGCTGCCTTACAGCAAGGCTTTCCCCATTTAATCGATCAGGTGCGCACAGGGCGGGCTGAATATTTCGATACAGCCCAAATTACGGATTTTGATCGGGCTGAGGCAAAAAGGGGCTGGGATGTAGCCAAAGGAGCGATCGCTTCAGGTTTATATTCAGTAATTGTTTTAGATGAAATCAATCCTGTTTTGGATCTTGGTTTACTCACCACTGAGCAAGTTGTAAAAGATTTAAAGTATAAACCCTCATACTTGGAAGTAATTGCCACAGGTCGCGGCGCACCTCAAGAATTAATTGATATTGCCGATCTGCACTCAGAAATGCGCCCCCATGAACATCCTACCGCCAAGACTTTCGGGGTTTCGGGGATCGAAATCTACACAGGCGCAGGTAAAGGCAAAAGCACTTCAGCTTTGGGGCGATCGCTAAAAGCAATTGGCACAGGTATTAGTCGCGATCAATCCCATCGAGTGTTGATCATGCAATGGTTAAAGGGTGGAACTGGCTATACCGAAGATGCGGCGATCGCTGCCTTACAGCAAGGCTTTCC
>JBBRVV010000176.1:0-5126 GCA_038246525.1 Pseudanabaenales cyanobacterium | reverse complement strand
CTATTTGGTTGATTACTACTCCCAACATTGTCGCGGACAAGACGATATGTTAGTTCAGTTGGGAATTAGTTTTCAGCGTTCAATGTATTGCGTTACTTCTGCGGTAATTCAAGCTTTACGCACTGCTTTGCTCTTTCCATTAGACGATCCAAACCCAAGACATCTGGAAGCGAATCGGGCATTTTTTGAGTCTCAAATCGACCGATTTAAGCGCCCTGAAGCTAGGCTACGAAATATCCAAAGTCAGGATTATCGCTAAGGTCGGAAATAAGAAGCTAAAAAGCGGGAGGCGGTCATCAGTATCAATATAATAGTAGAGAACCTAGCTCCAACTTATGATGTCTGATTCTATGCTGGGAAGGGAATATCTAGTTCATTTCCCTTTTTCCTGATTATTTCTGAAATTCCATTAGGAGCGGAATGAGGGTTGTATCTCCCCAAAAACAGCTAGCAATGGTAGTTAATCTGCAAACCATAGAAGAAAGAGATGGCAGCGATCGCTATCATCTTCATGTTTTCAAAACAAACTACTTTCCGATTGAACTTGACCGTAGCTTTGTACTAAACTGGGGCTTGAGAGCCAATTTGAAATAAAGCTTGAATTGTAACTCCCAAACCGATCACGGTAATGAAGCAAGCACTAAAGATTGGTAAACTCTTCAGTAAATTAACTTTCTATGGTAGCTTCTCAAACATTCCCTTAGCCCGCACTAGCAGTAAACCTAAGCTGGTTAAAACTGCAGTAAGTCCAAGACTAAAGGAAAAAACCAAACCCAGCCCCAAGCCAACTTGTCCGAGGGAAATTGCACTCAGCATTAAAACTAAGGCGGCAGGATAGGGTAAAAGTCCGCCAGAAACGCCAAGGGCTAAAATATTTCGCATATTTACTTTACCGTCTGGCAAATCGTGACTGTGATCATGAAAATGATCGTGGTCATGATCATGGAAGTGCGAATTTGAGTGGATATGATCATGATCGTGGGAAGAGAAATTATCTACTGCTGTAACTTTGCTAAGAAAGGGACGAAAGAAAGGTAAGTGCCGCGATCGCCGAATTACCAAATTGACACCAATTCCCACCACCATTAAACCAGACAAGAAATTTAGCCAAGGATAAATCTGTTGGGGCAGTACAAATTGATAGGCAAAGAGAGTGATTAACCCCAAAGAGAAAACGCCGATTGTATGAGTGAGAGTAGTGGTGATTCCCAAAATTAAAGCGTGCTGAGCCGTGGCGTGTTCTCCCATCAAATACGCGCCAACCAAGGTTTTACCATGACCTGGAGAGAGTGCGTGCATCGCTCCCCACACAAATGCTGCCCCGATCGCTAAAAATATATCCCCACCCGATAACCAAGCAAAACCATTAACTGGGAATTCCTGATTTATTGGGCTAAAAGTGAAGTTTTGAAGTTCATCCTTGTCAAAAATCGTAGTCAAACAAGTAGAAGTAGATCTAAGGTGATATGGGTCTTACTCCCTAGAGCTTTGAGGCTAGAAGATTGATTGGCATTATTAGAATAAAGGACTTTTAGTAAAGGAGTCTGATTTTGGCGATCGCTCAGCCGAATCTGTTTTCCTAATAAATTTTGAATTTCAGGATTATGCTTATTTACTTCTTCAGCAGAAAGTTGATTATCTTGATTGTCGTCTGCGAAAGCTAACAAACCTGTGGGAAAAGTGAGGCTAATTTTAGTTTCTTGATTTCCAACCATCACTTCTGCAACCGATAAATCTGCCCAATGAGCGTAACTAGGAACCGCAAAGGTAATCACAAGTAGCAGAGAACTGATAAAGGTAATCAATGCGAATCTGATCGACTTAAGCTTATATTTTCTTAACAAATCTATTGATACCATAATTAATACTTAGTTGATTTTAATGGCGAATTTTAATTAGGTTTGGATTTGGCTTAATTGATTGATAACTCAAAGGTAATTCTAGGGCGTGTTGGGTAAGCAACTCTTGATCACTTAAGGCTTGGCTAGTTTTGCCGTCATAGACTACTTTCCCTTGGCTGAGAATCACCGTGCGATCGCAGATTTCTAGAGCTAAATCTAGATCATGGGTAGCAATTAATTGAGTTTCTGGCAGAGATTGTAAGAGTTGAATCAATTGACGACGGGATCTAGGATCTAGTTGAGACGAAGGTTCATCCAGCACTAAAACCTGGGGCTGCATTGCCAAAACTCCAGCGATCGCTACTCTCTTCCTTTCTCCACCCGATAAATTATGGGCCTGTCTATTTTTATATTTTTCTAGATTTAAGCCCACTGCTGACATTGCTCGATGAATCCGACTTTCCAGTTCTTTCCCTCTCCAGCCTTGATTCATTGGTCCAAATGCCACATCTTCCCAAACCGTAGGCATGAATAATTGATCGTCAGGATTCTGAAATACTAATCCGACAAAGTTCCGCACTGCTTGTAAATTTTGAGGATTTACTACCTTCTCGCCAATCACAACTTCTCCCTGTTGAGGCAGCAATACACCATTCAGATGTAATAGTAGAGTAGATTTACCTGAACCATTTGCACCTACAAGCGCTACTCTTTCAGTCGCTTTAATCTCTAAATCGAGACAGCAAAGGGCTTGAGTTCCATCGGCATAGGTGTGACTAAGTTGCGAAATCGAAACAGGATTATGGTGCATGATTAACTAATATTCACTTTTCCAATAGATTGCTTGTCCTAATAGTCCGATTACTAGAGTTAGATTTAGCGCCACCAGATCGGATTGTCCAATTGGTTTTGATATCAATATCGGAATTCCCTGATAACCCCTAGAAAGCATTGCCTGATGGATGCGATCGCCACGATCATAGGTACGTATAAACAGCATTCCGATCATGTTGCCTAATACCTGTCTCTGCCAAGCTTGATTTTTGCCTGACCAAAGATGACGATTTGAGAAGTTGCGAGAAGCTGCTGCCCGCCTCATAGCTCCTAGTTCTGCTACTAATATGTAGAGATAGCGAGACATTGATGCCAAAATCGAAATTAGAAGACTAGGAGTTCGTAATGCCACCAATCCATTCAGTAAAACGGGTATGGGAGTGCTGAGAATGAGAACATTTAAGATAAATATTGAGAGTGCTGCTTTCAGGCTTACACTTCCTAAGATCACCAGTCCCTCAGTCGTGATTTGCAGCCATCCCCAAGCCCACAATACTTCTCCTCCTCCCCGAAATAATGTTCCCAATAGGATTGTGCTAATAAAAGAGAGTTCTATTGCCATGCGAGTGAATAATTTAGGAATACTGACTTGACTGAGCCAAAGTAGGACTAATAAAGCTGAGCCATAGACTAACCAAGTCCACCATCGACCATTGGGCGTGAAAGCGATCGCTAATACCGCAAGTAAAGTGCAAAGAATTTTTGTTTGGGCAGCTAGACCATTCCATAGATTTAAAGAATGCTCCTGATTAGCCTCAAGTTCTACTAAATGAAATCCACCAACATGAAATAGCATTTGTATTAAGCTCCTAGATTTTTGCGCTTCATAATTTAATCCAGCCAAATAAATTATTTACAGTTAGTTGAACTTCTCTAGCAAAAATAGGAACTGGTAAGCTGGTGTCAATATCCTCAAAAATTTTCACAATTATTTGATTATTTTCGGCGCGCTGATAAACTGTGACATATTGATCTTCTGGTTCGATTGGCCAGCCCATTTCTGAGCCACACTCCAAACAGTGCAAGATTTTTCGGGTTACCTTCGCTTGAGCCTGATCAGGTGATAAGATCTCAATTATCCAATCTGGTGGAATTGTAAAGACATTCTCTAAGTCTCCATTCGGATTGATCGGAATATGACTCCATTGAAATACCGCAATATCTGGCACAATAGACCTATTTTCAAAAGTACATCGCAATTCTGGGAAAGCCAGCCCTACCTGAGAAGTCTCCAAAATAAAATTGATCGCGGTGATCGACTTTGCCTGAATCCGACTATGTTTTCCCTGGGGGATCGGTTTTTGATTAATCTCGTGATTAATAAATTCGCTGTATGGTCGAGTTTCCTCTAGTTTCAGGAACTCCTCTAAAGTAATAGTCTTTTCGATAGTTGAAGTCATGGCTTTTAGCTAAAAATTGCTTAGAAATTTGCTTGAGATTTTCAATTGTGGAATTTAACCTAAGAATTTAATAAGCAGAAATATATTAAGAGTTGCGATCATCGGATTGAGATTCAGTCGCTGAAGTATCAGATTTACGCCGAACGGCTAACTTGCCGATTCCCCAAGCGATGCCAAAGGTGCTAAGAGTGCCAAACAGTCCCGCTAAAGCCGTTGATACCTTCTCATTACTTACTGCTTTCAAACTATATTCTTCAAAAATCTGAGCGAAGGGCAATTGTTTCCCAGGCGGATTCTCTGTAGCTTTCTGTTCAAACTTTAGATCTCCTGCTACCCGATCCAGCCCATCAGGATCTTTACTGGCAAAGGGAGAGATAAATACGGCAATTATTAAAGCTGCTCCTAAGCCAGTGATTAGAAACAGACGATTATTGGCAGAATTATTTTGATTCATAATATTTAGGCTTCTAGTTTTACTCTCTTTCCATTAACTTTCTATTTGAAATCGTTACATAGATTAAATCTGGACGAGTGCGCCAAATAAAACTAACTGCAACCACCGTAATTAAAGCTTCACCCACGCCGATCGCTATATGCCAAGATACCATAGCGGTCAAAGCCACCGATAAAGGAACGGTATCCGATAAGCCCAGCATTACTGCACATAAAATTGAAGCCGTAACCACACTGAGCCATGCCGCGATCGCTACACCCGTAGATATTCCTAACCAAGAATGCTGTCCCAAAATGCGGCGCACCAATCGATACAGATAGTAACCACCAAAAGTACCAACCAGTCCCATATTTACGATATTTGCCCCCAACGCTGTGATTCCGCCATCTTGGAACATTACTGCTTGAACCATAAATACCACCGCCATTACCAGCGAACCAGCCCAGGGTCCTAATAACACACCTGCCAAAGTGCCTCCCAGTAAATGTCCTGAAGTTCCGCCTGGGATTGGGAAATTCACCATTTGTACCGCAAAAATAAAAGCAGCACATACGCCCATAAGTGGCACTGCGCGTTCTTGATATTCTGATTTCAGAT
>JBBRVV010000175.1:0-5137 GCA_038246525.1 Pseudanabaenales cyanobacterium | reverse complement strand
TACTGGGGTAGAATATGAGGAGATTGAGGATACCCTAAGACGTGACTATGAGAGCATTCCTAGCGATCCTGGCTTGAGTTGGGAAAAGGCTAAACCTGCTATCCGTGATGCTTGGGATCGGGCAGCAACAACTGTAAAGAGATAGATTTAAGTAGTTATTTTTAATTATTGATAATCAATTTCAATTGGAACAATTTAATTACCAACTTTTAACCTATAAAAGATGTAGTGTTGCTTGCTAAGTTATACCTACTTTGCTAGGTTCCAGCTATAATCTGAGCGTTAGGTTAAAGCAGGAAAATATGGATTCTTTGCAACCGATTGGGATTGTAGTTCAAGGTTCGTTAAGTCAAGGATTAGAAATTCGCCTAAATAGTGATGTCTCAGTAGAAGATATGCGCGTGGGCAAATTTTTAGTAGTCCATGGTAGGAGAGCGAAATTTTTCGGCATATTGACAGATGTTCAGCTTGGAACCGCTAGCCCACGCATTTTGGTTAATCCTCCTGATCCTAGCGATACTTTTTTAACTGAAGTCTTGGCAGGCACTGGCACTTTCTGCACGGTTAATCTTGCACCAATGCTGATGTTTATTCCTGCTAATCCATTGGAAATGCTTGCTCCCACGATTAAAAAAGGGAGGCGGAAAAGAGGCGAAGAGGGACAAACGCAAATAGACCTAGAAAGTGGAGACTATCAGCTAATCCCTGTGAAGACAGTACCCAGTCATTTCAGTCGGGTTTATGATGCAAGCGATCGCGACTTTAGGATTGTATTTGGCTGGGAAGATGATCCTCAGAAGCGCAACTTTTCGATTGGTCAACCGATTGATATGCCCGTGCCGATTTGCTTAGATTTAGATCGATTTGTAGAAAGAAGTAACGGCATTTTTGGCAAGTCTGGTACAGGTAAATCTTTTTTAGCAAGATTGATTCTCTCAGGCGTAATTCGTAAACAGGCAGCGGTCAATCTAATCTTTGATATGCACTCGGAATATGGGTGGGAAGCCGCAAAGGAAGGGAAAAGCTTCAGCACGGTTAAAGGCTTACGGCAACTATTTCCTGGACAAGTACAAATCTATACTCTCGATCCAGATTCTACTAAACGACGTGGTGTAAGAGATGCTCAAGAGCTTTATATCAGCTATGACCAAATTGAAGTAGAAGATTTAACTCTACTCAAAGATGAATTGAATCTTTCAGATGCTAGTTTAGAGAATGCGGTAATTCTACGCAACGAATTTGGCAAGCACTGGATTACCAGGCTTTTAACCATGACTAACCTGGATATTCAAGCTTTCTGCGAAGAGAAAATGGGTAGTAAGTCTTCGATTATGGCTCTACAGCGCAAACTGACTCGCTTGGACGATTTGAAATATATTCGTGCTAATTCCTCCCAAGACTTTGTGAAGCAGATCCTCGCCGCGATCGCTGCACAGACTCATGTAGTAATTGAATTTGGTTCTCAATCTAATTTGCTTTCTTATATGTTGGCAACAAATGTAATTACGCGACGAATCCATCAAGAGTATGTGCGAAAGGCAGAAAAATATTTACAAACTAAGAATATTATTGATCGCCCACAACAATTAATGATCACAATTGAAGAAGCTCACCGATTCTTGGCTCCTATGACCGCTAAACAGACAATTTTTGGCACAATTGCTAGGGAAATGCGCAAGTATTTTGTCACCTTGTTAGTGGTAGATCAGCGTCCATCAGGAATCGATAACGAAGTGATGTCGCAAATTGGTACAAGAATTACCGCACTTCTAAATGATGAGAAAGATATAGAAGCGATTTTTACAGGCGTATCAGGCGGAGCAAATATGCGTTCAATCTTGGCTAAATTGGATTCTAAACAACAGGCGTTAATTTTGGGTCATGCGGTGCCAATGCCAGTAGTAATTCAAACCCGTGCCTATGATGAGCAGTTCTATCGAGAAATTGGTGAATCTCAGTGGGAAGAGGTTTCCACGCCTGAGATTTTACAGTTAGCTGAATCGGCAAGACTAGATTTAGGATTTTAGCTTTTCTAAAGACTGCTCAAAGGCAGAGCGATCATTAAAGATCTCAAACACCGTACTCATTTTGGTCAATTGCAGGATCATTAGAACCTGTTCGCTTAAACTGCAAAAACAGAGACGTTTACCAAGAGATCGAGCTAATTTTAAAGAAGTTACCAATACGCCCAAACCTGTGCTGTCAAGGAAATCTATTTGTGAGAAGTCAATTAAGATCGTCTTTAGATCTGTCTTTGCAAAATCTGCGATCTGTTGATGCAGCTGAGCGCCGCTAATACCATCTAGCCTTCCTGTGGGCGTAATTGCTTGATAAAGTGAATTCATCGTTAGCGAATATATTCCTTCAAAACACTATTACGGTTCGGATGACGCAGTTTGCGCAATGCCTTCGCTTCGATTTGGCGGATTCTTTCCCTAGTGACATTAAAGATCTGACCAATTTCTTCTAAGGTCTTCATTCTGCCATCGTCTAAACCATAGCGCAACTTCAGAACGTCTCTTTCTCTAGGGCTGAGTGTACCTAAAACACTCTCCAAATCTTCTCTCAGTAAGCTCTTGGCTACTTGATCGTCTGGAGTCTCACCATCGGATTCAATAAAATCACCCAAACGTGAATCTTCTTCCTTACCAATTGGAGTCTCCAAAGAGATCGGTAACTGAGCAGACTTGGCAATAAAGCGGAGTTTCTCAATTGTCATTTCCATACGGGTAGCAATCTCTTCTTCAGTCGGTTTCCGGCCCATCTCCTGAGAAAGAAGTTTTGTGGTTTTTTTGATCCGAGAGATTGTCTCATACAAATGCACTGGCAAGCGAATTGTGCGGGATTGATCAGCGATCGCTCTGGTAATTGCCTGTCTAATCCACCATGTTGCATAGGTAGAAAATTTGTAACCCTTCTCATGGTCAAATTTCTCGGCGGCTCGAATCAATCCTAAACTCCCTTCTTGGATTAAATCCTGGAAAGATAAGCCCCGATTCATATATTTTTTAGCGATCGACACTACTAGTCTCAAGTTAGACTGTACCATCTTGTCTTTGGCACGGCGACCTGTATGAAGACGATGACGGAATGCTGCTAAAGGCATATCCATCTTTGTTGCCCACTCATCCTCTGGCACATCATCAGGCTCGCAATCCTTGAGGGAGGCAACTTCGTCGCGTTTTAATTCCAACTCTAGAAGATCAGCGATTTTGCGCGCTAGCTCAATCTCTTCATCTGCTCTGAGAAGGCGAATTCTGCCAATTTCTTGTAAATACAGGCGAATTGGATCTTCGGTGTAGTGCTTCTTTTTACTCTGGCTAGCACGTTTACGAACTCCCTTTTTACCTGATTTTTCATCTTCATCCCCGTCCTCGGCAATGCCTGCTAGATCATCTGAGTCAAGATCTTCGATTTCTTCTTGACCGTCATCACTATCTACCTGGCTTTTGGAAGGTCTAGTTAGATCATTCTGCATTTCCTCAACCCTTGGGATGGGCAAAATCTCTGCGAGTAGGTTAGCGCTGTTCATGCCTTGTACCTCAAACTCCGTACCAAAAATTAACTACAAAATTTACTTGCAAACCTAACATAATCGAGACTATCGCCACTGTTAAATATTTACCATCATATATTTAGCACTTACACCTTTTTATCGGTAACACATTAATCACTTACTATTCATGACTCATGTTTATTACTAAGTTTTAAACCTGAGTTTTAGCACTTATGCTTTGTTGCTAAGTCTTATTATTACCAAAGTCTTGTTATCACTGAGCCTTTAAGCTTGATTTTCAGATTTGAATTTTTAGATTTATTCTTAAAAGTTTAAATCTAGAAATTATTCTGTCAAATCTAAAGTGATTAAGACCAAAATGATTAAAACTGAGCGGTCAAATTCAAGTTTCTAAATTTTAATAATTCAGGTTACTAATTAAAGTTCCAGCCTCAAAAGAGTTGAATCAGTACTTTAAATTAGAAATTTTTCAGTAATGTTTTCAGGACATATTTACCCAAGTTAGCTAGCAAATTAGATAGATAGGGAATTAGTTTAAAAAACTTAATGAAGAATTTTTGCTTAATTAATCCATTCATTTAATTACTTAACTTTAATAATTTAGTTTAGTAATTTTCTAGCAATACCAGTAACATATAAGTCGAATGTCGTTTTAAAACTGAGCGATAATTTGGTAGTAAGCTCTAGATGGCAAGGCTTTAACAGTATAACTTTTGCGTTTAAAATTTGGTTATTGAGTCATTACGATATGTTGCGTCAATTCTCTCTAGGTACGGTTGGCTTGGTGGTAGGTGGAGTAATGAGCGTGGCTGGAATTTATGCTTATACCATAGGTAACTCTACTGTTAATTTGGTGGGCTTTTTCTATGGTATCCCGATCTTATTGGGAGGATTGGCACTAAAATCTTCCGAGGTCAAGCCCGTGGCGATTGTAGCTTCTCCCTCTCCAGAAACATTGAAATTGCGCGAATCCCAAGCTACCTCTACCCAAAAACAAATCCGTCAAGATGTATGTCGTTATCGTTATGGCATCCGTGCCCACTTAGATGAAGTTCTAGAAAGATTAGAATTAAGTCCAACTACCGAGGAATGTCCCAAGTTAGTCGGCTTGTATGAGCAAGTTACTGCTACTCCAGATCTGCCCCAAGCATATAGCTTAGTTTTACGCTTTCAAACTCCTTTAATTCCGTGGGAAACCTGGCTACAGAAACAAGAGAAGTTCACGAGCTTTTTTGGTCCTGGGATCATCGCTACGGTTTCCCAAGTTGAAGGGAAAATGGTCGACCTGCACCTTACTAAAGTTTAGAATTATGCCTTTATTTGCGATCGCTGACTTAATTTCGGCAGCTACTGCCGGGCAGGTGATTAGCTTCGCAACTGATACGGTTCCTGCTCTAGCCGTGAAACCAGAATTTGCTTATGAAATTTACCAAGTTAAACAACGCGATCGCGCTAAGCCTCTGATTCTGATGGCGGCGACTTGGCAAGAATTATCTGCATATCTTGATTTAGAATCTCAGGCTGGGGTAGAGAAAATATGGCATGGTATGGCAGAAAAATATTTACCTGGGGGATTAACTTTGGTATTACCTGCTAACTCGGTGGGGCGATCGCTAAATT
>JBBRVV010000174.1:0-5138 GCA_038246525.1 Pseudanabaenales cyanobacterium | reverse complement strand
CTAGAGTGATTGTGTGATAAGTGATCTGCAGCAAAGTTACTCTGATCTGATAATTTCTGCCTGAGCCAGAATTGATATAGAGATGTTGGGAAAATGAATCAAACTCTAAGCTAAAGGGGGTGAGGTTGCGCTCTTCATCGGCAACACTAACTAGGCTTGGGGTGTTTTTGCGATAGTACAGGGTAATACCACGCAGATCCATAGAGGTGGGGATAAATTGCTCATCAAACTGTTCGTCAGTTTCCCAGTTAATCTCTGAAGTTTTGCCCGAGTCAGGGATAGGGCGCTGTTTCCAAGTGATTTGTTGTGCTACAAGCGATCGCCACCAGTTAGCGATTTGTGCTAAATTTGCCTCATTGTCGGAATTGGCACTACCAGAAGTCCAGATGGATGTTTGGCTCATAGATTTAGTCACCTAATTAGTCACTTTGTTAGACAATTCGCAATCTATTAATTTTGCCAGGAAAATAGACCAAAATCACGGCTTGTAAGATTTATTGAGGATTTGTATATGTTTGGTTTGGGTTGGCCCGAAATAATTGTAATTGGTGTGGTGGGCGTGGCGGTATTTGGCAGTAAGCGTATTCCTGACCTTGGGCGCAGTATTGGACAAACCATTCGCGGCTTTAGGGAAGAATTGTCCACCAACCCAGAAGAAAGCCCTAAAGAAAGTACCACCATCCCCGAAAAAACCGCTAACCCTGAAGTAGTAAACCAAGAAAATTTGTAAAGTCGCAAACTCTACCTAACCTCTTACAGCACTTTGATTTCAAGTCCACCACAAAAAAGGGTCGCAGGGCGAAGCCCCGCAATGGGTTTTAGCATTTTTTACTGTGACACGTTTGATCATAATTTAATGTAAGCTCAAACTTCAGTTAAATAGCAATTAAATAAAGGTTATGGCTCTAAAAATAAGCTAATAGGGTTCGATTTGGATGAGAACAAAGCATTAAAAAATCTATCAAAGCATGGGATTACGTTTGAAGAGGCTAAGACTGTTTTTAACGATCCACTGTATGCTGATTTCTTCGATCCAGAACATTCGCAAGATGAGGAGCGCTATCTTATCGTTGGAGAGTCAAATCAAGAACGGATATTGATTGTATCCTATATAGAAAGAGTAAATTCAATTCGCCTTATTAGTGCCAGAAAAGTAACACGATCTGAGAAGGAAGCTTATGAAGAGGGATAATTTAGAGTTAGAAGATCAACTTCGATCAGAATATGATTTAAAGAGTTTAAAGGTAAGAAAATTAGGGGCTGAAAGAAAAAGCTTTGGAGGAATTATCATTCGCCTGGAGCCTGATGTGGCAGAAAACTTTCCTAGTGCCGAGGCAGTTAATGAGGCGTTGCGATTTTTGATGAGAGTCACTAAAGAGAATCAGCCTTGAGACTACTCATCAAACTTACAATCAATCGGATTGAGAAAGAGTTTCAAAAACATCTTTACCAATATAAATGAATAATTTCTTTGTATTTTGATTAGTGACAAGAAAGTGATTTATCTTGCTAAAAGTTGATAATTAACGGGCATAATCAATCAGTTCCGCTAAGCCGTAGCAAAGTTGATCGAATCCTTGACGTTGGCTGGCAGAAATTAAGATCGCTTTGGGATAAAGGTCTTTAATATCAGCGATCGCTTCTTCAGTTAGGCTATCTATCTTATTAAATACTAAAGAAGTTGGACCAACCGCGATCGGCATCTCTGCCAGAATTTTTTCTACCGCGCTAACTTGATTTTGCCAAGTAGGATGAGAAGCATCGACCAAGTGAATCAAAGCATCAGATTCAGTTACTTCCTCCAAAGTAGCGCGAAAAGCATCCACTAGTGAAGGGGGCAATTCATGGATAAATCCCACCGTATCTGTCAATAGAACTGTTCCCTCACCAATATCCAAATCTTCAAAATCTGGATCTAAATTTAGCGAATTACTTCCCAAATATTCCTTTAAATTTAAGCGACGAGTGGTGGGGTCAAGAGTGGCAAATAGCTGATCGGCAGTATATGCAGTGGATTTGGTCAGGGCATTGAGCAAAGTAGATTTACCCGCATTGGTATAGCCAACGATCGCTACGGTAGGAATTTCCTGATCTACCCTTTGTTGTCGCATTCTGGAACGTTGCGCTCTCAGTTGATTTACTTGTTGTTGCAAATAATTGATCCGACGTTGAATTACACGGCGATCAGTTTCTAGTTTGGTTTCGCCAGGACCTCTAGTGCCGATTCCACCACCAAGACGAGACAGAGCTTGACCTCTTCCTACTAAGCGTGGCAAACGATATTCTAGTTGAGCTAATTCCACTTGCAATTTCCCTGCTGCAGATTGCGCCCTTTGGGCGAAAATATCAAGAATTACTTCAGTCCGATCGCTTACCCGCATCCCAAATAACTGCTCTAAGTTGCGAATTTGAGAAGGAGAAAGTTCGCGATCAAATACGATTAAATTAGCCCGTTGGGTTTGGGCTATAACTGCAATTTCCTGAATTTTGCCTTCTCCCAAAACTGTCTGGGGATGAATGCGATCGCGTTTTTGCCAAATTGTATCTAATACTTTTCCGCCTGCACTTTCTACCAACTGGGCTAATTCCACTAAGGTAAAGGGCAATGGCTGATCTTCTTTGAGTGCTTTGAATAGCGCACCTACCAAAATTACCCGATCGCGGTCATCTTCCACCTCAGTAGCAACATATTCACGCCGAAACTCTTCCTCTAAGCCTGCTACTAGTTCTGTAAAATCCTGTTTAGCGATCGCATCTAAACTCAATGGCGGCGACAAGTACCAAGCATCCACAGACTTTGGCAGTAGATGGGCAATGTAGGCGCGATCGGCATAGCCGCTAGAATTGAGCGTGAGCGTGATCAAACTATCTAGGCGCTGCATCAACATTGCGGTTAGGTCAGCCGTGCTAGGTGATTCTTTTTGAAGGGTAGTACCAATGCAACGCAAACCACAGAGCCGTTCTTCACCGTAGCGGGGCAGTTCTAGGGGTGGAATTTTTGCCTGGTTGGGTGTGCCTAGCCCTACCCGTATTACTTGACCGCGTCGATTTACAAAACAACATAGAGGCTGCTCAATTTCGGCACTAATTCCTGCTAGGCGTTGGGCAAATTCCAAAGTAGTAAATACTTCTTGGGGCAGCCTGGTGCGATAGAGACGCTGTAGTTGCTTGATTTGGCTAGGTTTTAGACCTTGAGTTCTGCCGTAAATAGTATCGATAGTTTATTTTCCTAATTTAATCAGGGTTGTTAATACATTTAAATCTAAGCGATCACATTCAATTTGATCTTAGTTTCTATCTTTGAAAATTTCTAATAACCACCTAGCGATCGCACCGTCATCTTTAGATTCACTTTTTCTTAAAGCTTCTTCTACTATAGAAATTTCTAAATTCGGTAAAACTAGCGATCGCGCAATTCTACCACTACGATTATCTGCTATTTCAAAGGTGAACACTTCGGAATTAATCGCTAGCGGTAGAATCATCAGGATTTATCTAGACGAATTACCTAAGTCAAAATCTATCGGCATTAATATAGCTCAACTAATAACCATCCCCAGGGATGGGCAAGCTATAAAAGTCAGCCTAGCCGCAATAGATTTGACCGCATTGCCAACCGATGTTGTAAACTTTATAGAAACGGTATTGGTGTCCAAATTCCCCAAACTAACTAGAGAAGAAATTGAAAAAATGTTTACCTTAGATGACTTGAGACAAACAAGAATTTACCAAGATGCGCAGCAAGAAGGCTTAGAAATAGGGTTGCAAAGAGGCAAAAAAGTTGAGGCGGAACAGTTGATTTTACGACTTTTAAGGAAACGGTTTAAGAATTTGACCAACAGCCAAGTTGAGTATATTTCAGCATTGGATTTAGAACAACTTGAGAATTTAGGAGAAGCATTCTTAGACTTTTCTGATCCTACTAATCTTGACGAGTGGTTAGATAGCCAGATTTAGTTCAAATGGAAGAAAAGAAGATCAATATTCTAGTTGGGATCTGCGGGGGAATTGCCGCCTATAAAGTTTGCGAAGTAGTTTCCAGTTTAGGCAAGAGAAGCGATCGCGCAGTGCAAGTAGTAATGAGTACATCGGCTACAGGTTTTATCAATCCGCTAACATTTTCCACTCTTTCTCGTCAGCCTGTACATACCGATCAAGATTTTTGGCGTGCTAGTCAGGGCAAACCATTACATATTGAGTTAGGGGAATGGGCAGAAATAATCTTAATTGCGCCTCTCAGTGCAAATACTTTGGCAAAACTAACTTGGGGCATGGCGGATAATCTTTTAACCAACTTAATTCTGGCTTCTAGCTGTCCGATTTTAGTTGCCCCTGCCATGAATACAACCATGTGGCTTCAGGACCAAGTGCAAAGAAACTGGCAAACTCTACTCCAAAATAAACGCTATCACCCGATCGCGCCCCAAAGCGGTAGACTTGCCTGTGATACGGTGGGCATGGGCAGGATGGCAGAACCAGAGCAGATTTTGACCTCCCTAGAATCTTTAATATTGACCAAGGGCAAGCGCGATCTTCTAGGCAAAAAAGTGCTAGTAAGTGGCGGCGGTACAAGAGAATACCTAGATACGGTCAGGTTTTTAGGTAACCCAGCTACAGGTAAACAGGGCATAGCGATCGCTCAGGCAGCCCATACTCGTGGGGCAGAGGTGGTTTTAGTCTTGGCAGATCAAAATAGGGAGACAGCAGAAAATTTGCCCTTTAGCGTGATTAAAGTAGACTCAGCGGCAGAAATGGCGGTATCACTTCATCAAAATTTCGCAAATAGTGAGATTACGATTATGGCAGCCGCAGTGGGAGATCTTCGCCCCAAATTTAGAAGCGATCGCAAGTTGTCAAAGTCTGATATCTCCCTAAACCTAGCGCTAGCGCCTGTACCTGATATTCTGCTCAGTCTAAGCAAAATTAAGCAAGAGAATCAAATTCTAGTTGGTTTTGCCGCCCAGACGGGCACAATAGCAGAAATCATCGATCTGGGGCAGAAAAAATTAGAGGCTAAGGGCTTAGATGCAATTGTGATCAATTCGGTAAATCCTAATCAGTCAGCCACAGGTTTCGGCAGTGATACTAACCAGGCAATTTTTTGCGATCTAAGAGGTAGAGAGTTACGCACGCCGCTT
>JBBRVV010000173.1:0-5173 GCA_038246525.1 Pseudanabaenales cyanobacterium | reverse complement strand
GCATCGCGATTTTGTGCTACCCCAGTGCTTGGATTGACTATGACTTGAAAACTTGGATTCCTGAAGTGATCAAAATCGTAACTAATTCTCCATTCTATTACCAAGTTTTATTTGAAGGTAAAAGTATTTTTGCTGATCAGCTTCCCAAAAGGTATTTAGTTGAGATGTTTGCTGTGACTACTCCTATTGTCTCTTTGATCGCTTTTATTGCTGGATTATTTTTCTTAATCAACAAATTTAAGCAGCTTTCAAACCTTCAAAAATCTATTTTTGTCCTGCTGGTATTGCAGATTTTTTTATTGCCATTTACCGCCTTTGTCAGACACGCAACTTTATATGATGGAATTCGCCATTTCCTATTTGTGTTGCCTGCTGCAGGGGTAATCGCTCTTTGTCCTATTGTTGCACTTTGTAAAAAATTAAATGATAATCAGCATATTCTAAGTATTAATCTAGGAGAAAATTCTCTAGTCAAGACTAATATCATAGTGGTCGGATTTACATTAATGTTATTGCCCATAATTTTGACTATCAGCCGACTTCATCCCTATGAATATGTGTATTTCAATAGTCTAGTTGGAGGGATAAGTGGAGGTTCTAAACTCTATGAGACAGACTATCTTACAATCAGTCTCAAAGCGGCGATCGAAGAAGTAAATATTCTCAATCAAGAGAATTACCCGACTATAATTGCAGGTCCTTGGGATGGAGCAAGAATATATGCTCGTAAAGAAATCCCTACCTACGCTTTTGACGGCAATAGCAAGAGCTACGCGAATTTTCAAAAGCAATTTTATTACATTGCGCCAAAACGGTGGACATACCACAATCAATTCTCTGATTGCAAGATTGTTGATCGTATAGAAAGAGAAGAAGCTACTTTAGCAGTGATTAAAAAGTGTTCTTACAATTAGCAAAAATTCTGGGATAAGCCCATGCACCAAGTCGTACTTGAAATGAGTGGCAGCCGCAAAGTTCATGTGATTGCTGAATTTGCCACCAAGCCTGAAGCGATTAACAAGTATATGGCTTTAATAAAAGCAAATAAAGATTCGCCAATTACTAGTAAAGGCAAATACAACGTTCGCGCAAAGCCAGAAGTTTAGATCGGAACTATTCAGCCGCCTTAACCTTCTTTTAAGTTGAAAGAAAAATTTAAGAGGTTTCCCATGTCAATTTTTTTTAATGACGGTATCTTTCTCAATTTCGCCGATATTTCTGACCTATTCAACTTTCTGCCTGGTCAAACTGGAGGATTTCCAGTAAGAGGGTTAAACGGTGACGACACCATATTCGGATCGTCCGATAATGATCGCTTCTTTGGTAATCTTGGTAATGACTTTTTAGAAGGCGGTTTTGGCAATGATGATCTGCGCGGTGGGCAAGGTGGTGATCAACTAATTGGCGACGATGGCAATGATTTTCTGTATGGCAATCTAGGTAGCGATTTTCTGTTTGGTGGCGATGACAATGACTTTTTGCGCGGTGGTCAAGAGCGTGACACGCTTTCGGGTGGCAGGGGAGATGATACTCTCTATGGCGATTTAGGCGCGGATTCGCTGATTGGCGATGAAGGGGCAGACATATTTGTGCTGAGTGCCGAGTTTATCATTAATCCCTTTAATGCTGACTTTATTGCTGATTACACCTTTAGCGAAGGCGATCGCATTGCCTTACCACCCAACGTTGCCTTTTCCGAAATTTTAATTTTACCTGGCGACTCAACTACGATCAATGGCAGACTTCCCTTCGGCAATAGCGAGCAAGTGATTTTTCGGGGCGATGCAATTCTCGGCGTGGTTTTTGGTGTTTCCTTTGACGATGTCAATCGCGGTTTAATCTCTGGTAACAGCTTACCGATTTAAGCCAGTTAATTTTAAGACCATCAATTCAAGCCAGTTTGCAAGGTAAGTTGAAGTCGATTTAGCTGCTCAATTTCCGATAAATTCTGATCTAGAGCAGTAGCAATTACTAAGCCTCTGGTTTCTGGATTTAAGGCAAGATCCTGCGCCCAAAGAATCCATCTACTGCCTTCTGGGAGGGAGTTGCAACTATTTGCTTGAGCAGTGAGCCAGACTAAGGGAATTGCTGGCAAGGGAAAATCTGGCTTGTTATTTAGGCTGTGCTTCTCTAAGTTAGGCTTCTCTAAGTTAGGCTTCTCTAAGCGGACTTGCGGATAAATAGAAGCCAAGGTTTCTAATACTCTTTGCTCTCCTTGAATTAAGCCTTCCGTACCGACCCACAACTTGACTGCCAGGTTAGCCTTTTGGGCATAAAAATAAAGGGAAGCAGCCGTAATTACGGCCTGTTCAAAATCATGATCTTGCCAATTGCAATCTAGATCCAGCGCGATCGCCACTTCTTCACCGCCCAGATTAATCTCTAATTCTCTTACCCGCAACTCACCAGACTTTGCACTACTGCGCCAATGTACTAATCGGATTGAATCACCCCAGCGATAGGGACGAACAGTTTTAGTTATCCCTTCATTGGCATTTCGTGGCTCACGGTTAAGACTATAAACTTTTTGATGATCGTCTTGACCAATTTGATCGAGCAAAGGACATTGGCTCAGTGGCAATACCTGGGGATAGACAATTACAGTCTGGGGCGTGTCACGGAAACGTAAACTGCGGCACAAACCTAAGGGGCTAGAGGTAAGTAGCTGTAATTGATCAAATTGATAAATTCCACGTTGGGGCAAAATCAGCTGATAGTTAAAAAGCTCGGTTTTGCCAGGTACTAGGCGCTCAAATACACGGTCAAATTGCCAATTGTAAGAATTCTGAAGATTTCGATCTTGTCGACGGAATGGTTCAGGCTCCCTTAGCCAAATTAGGTCTGCCGCTCCACTACCACTATTAGTTATTTGGATTTCTACCCAAACGGTCTCTCCCGCACTAACTGGCTGAATGGGCGATCGCTTTACGGTTATTTTTTTTAATAATCTGCCAGGCATTACCGCGCCAATTAACATTAGCGCAAAACTCACGCCACTAATCACATATAGCCAACCTGAAAGAGTATTGGTTGCCGCAACAAAAAAGAAAATTGCTAAACCCAGCAGCATCGATCCACCAAATTCTGGTGAACAATACTTAGATTGCAACCATTGCCAAAAATTAATTTTTTTTACTTCTTGATATTTTTTAGGAGATTTGATATCGGCTGCCATCTTACTCCTTTCTCGCTATCAGAATAGACCTTGGTGAAATGGGGTTAAGGGGTGAAACCCCTTGGTGGGGGCTCCGCCCCCACACCCCCAACATATCTAAATCTTGACTGGGAAGGGAGTAATAAGTAGGTGAGACTATATAAAGTTAAAATCTCTAAACTCAAAATAACTTAAAACCCGTGGCGGAACTACGCTCTTCGACCCAAATCATTATTAGTTTACTTTAGCCTAGCTACTTATCTAGCTAAATTATGCTTGCCACATCCACAGCGGAACGCCTCTAGTTTCTAGCTCAAATTGAAAACTTTGAAACAGAGAGTCACTACCAGGTAAAAATCGATTGGCAAAAGTCTTCGGTGGCTTAATTGTAAAGGTTTTAGTATTTTTGGGATCAAGTCCCACTAATTCTGCCGCCCAAATTCTGGCATCTTCTTCAGTACCCAGGCGATCCACCAATCCTAGCTCTAAGGCTTGCTCGCCCGTAAACACTCTGCCATCGGCGAAGGATCTGACGGTTGCAGCGCTGAGCTTACGTCCTTCCGCTACGGTTTGGACGAATTGGTTATAACTACTATCAATCAAAGATTGCAGAATTTGCTTCTCTTCTTCGGTAATCTCGCGGTCAAAAGAAAGAATATCTTTGTAGGGACCAGACTTAATCACTTTGAAGGATACACCTACTCGATCTAGCAGTTTTTCTAGGTTATTTCCCCGCAAAATTACGCCAATACTGCCAGTGATTGTACCTGGATTGGAAACGATATAATCTGCACCTACACCGATATACACGCCACCAGAGGCGGAAATATTACCAAAACTTGCGACTACCTTAGTTTTTTCACGGATTCTTTTTAAGGCTGCATAAATTTCTTGAGAATCGCCTACGGTTCCGCCTGGGCTGTCAATTCGCAACAGCAATGCCGGGAATTTATTTTTTTCTACGAATTCCAATGCTTCTAAAACCCTGGTACGGGCAGCCGAGGCGATCGCGCCAGTCAGTTCGATTCGAGCAATAGTCTTCTTAAATTTGCGCTTAAACAACCAATTCATGTTTTAAAGTTTTGAGGTCAAGGTTTGAGGCAGAGCCTGAAATAAAAAGTCTATTCGTAATTAGAAGTTTCTAAGGGAATATCAGCATAGAGTAATGGCGCGATCGCGGCGGCGGCACTAATTCTAGTTTCTAAGGTTTCTTCTTGAGCATAATACTGATCAATTCGATCACATAATCCTGCCGCAGTCAAGCTTTGTACGTTCCAACTGATTGTATAGCTTTGGGAGGGAGAACCACGAAAGGCAGCACTAGCCTCATGACAAAAGGCGATCCGAGACTCAGGCAGAGCTTTGAACCAACCTTCACCATTAATATTGCCGCTTAGAATTGGCGCTCCATGATCAGGCAGGTAGCGGGCACGGGTAGGAGCAGCCCAGGCAGGATCTTGGATCCCAAACCCCATGGCTAAGACGATTAAGCAAATAATTCGAGTTAACCAAATCAAGGCGATCGCCTCCAGCCAATTTTACATCAGTAATTAAATTTCATTATGGCAGAAATAATTTGGTTCCAATATTTTGCTAAGTTTATTTGCATCAAATAAGACAAAATTAGCGATAGAATTACCTAGTTTCCTTTTACAGTAGACAAAGAATCTGGTTTTCTGTAATAAGTGCTACGATTTGATCTGATTAATTATGACTGATGTTTGAAAAATATCTTAACCACCCCACCTTTGGCTTACTCACGCGCATTTGCTTAGTTGATGAGCAACGTGGACTCTTTACTACTCTGTATGCCCAACGACTGTTTTTTTTGATTACGATCAGTAATTCTGGGACTGCGCCTGGAGGCTTGCAATTTGAAACCGTCAGCCGTAACGATGCCAAACTAATGATGGAAAATCGACTGCGATCGCTACGACGCTCAGGTGAAGATGAGGAACACGTTACTTTACAAACTTTATATAAGCGCAGCTTTGCCCATTAAATTTTTTCTCAGTAATC
>JBBRVV010000172.1:0-5177 GCA_038246525.1 Pseudanabaenales cyanobacterium | reverse complement strand
TCTCTTCCCTTAAGTTTTAAGCATCCTGATGGTCTAGGATCGTTACTCAAAGCTTGTAAAGATTCAGATACTCTTGGGTAAATATCTTTAGGCAAATCTGAAAGCTCTTTTTGAGCACGGCGTAAAATCAAAACGCTATAAATCATAACTAAATCTATTCTATTTCTGCGATCGCTTGAGCTAAAGGAATTGCTTCATCTTGAGACTCTTGAGCCAAATCGAATTCATAAATCTCCTCTAGTTCTTCCAGTCGGGAGAGAATTTGCTGATAATACTCAAACCCTAAGATCACACTCAAACGATGACCATCAGCATCAGTAATATATTGCTCACGGATAATCGCATTACTCATTTGCTTACTCCTGCTTGATATGATAATTGTACAAAACCACGACCCAAACTTTCTTGACCACCAATCTGCAATATCTGATTAGTATGCAGAATTGCTTGAAACTTAATTAATGCTTCATTAGAAGTTCCATTTGCTTGAGATGTTACACCCCAAGGGAAATACATCAATGTATCGGGTGGAATTGCCTCTTCATAGCGAAAACCACCATCCACAGATTTATGCTGATCGAGTTTGATCTTTACCTGTCGCCATAGACTCATTTGGATTAGGGTTGCACAATGTTGATCTTCGAGAACAATCACGTTTTTAATTCCTGTTGATTCGGGATGATCGGTTGTAAATTTATCCCAATCAATCCAACTTTTTAAACTTGCGGCAGGCAGAATCGCATCCTTGAGATAGACAGGTGAGCTAGTAGATAGACTTGTCTGATAAATATCAGGAATAGCTAAACTACCAGGATTTCCTGTCAAACGCAGCCATCTTCGTAACAATAAAGGGCAACTTACCCACACCACGCCATGACTTAAAGAAGGAACGGGGAGCCACAGAATAGAACCATCTCCGATCCAAATAGAGCCTTGTTCAAGTTGATTACTACCATTTAGCTCAGTTCCAAAAAGTTGATCTCTTTTATCCTCACTGCTGCTAGCTCTAAGCTTACCTCGAATTGTACTTGATGGAATGTAGGGCAGTTCGGTATGGGACTCTCTGGCAATTCCTAAAAGATTACCTTCTTGAGTTGTTCCACCTGTATGCAAAGGGGATAAAAGATAACAATAAACTAAATTCATATATACTCCTTAATACTTAATCCACAAAATTTCTGCATAACCTAGCTCTTGCCATACCTTTAGACTCTTTTTATCTTTGTGTTCTGCCTGCCAAAGTTGCAAAGGTTTATTTAAGTAATATACGCTTCCCGCAGGGGCGGCAAAAACCTGTGGGGCGGCTACACTCTCGTTTAGATCATTCCTAAAACGGCAACTTATTGGAATTGGCTTATCAGTTGCTACACTCACTAATTCTCCTTTTGTTTGATTTTTATTAACTGTATGTGCCAATTTCCATTCCCAAGGGTAAGGACGACACATAGACACTCCATTAGTTAATCGTTCAAATACCCCATTTGTGACCATATATGCAAGCGATCGCCCACTTTTATAGAAATTTAGACCAGACAAAGTTTGTAATTGCTGCCACTGCAAATCTAATTGTGTAGCCCTTTCCATTAAGACTTGATGCCCTTCACCGCCTAGACGCATCACTAGGCTTTTACCAAGAGCTTGTAGTTTTGAATCTGTCTCTATGTCAACAGCGATCGCCAAGCTCCAACCATCTTCTAAACGAATTGCATTCTCAACGAAATAACCATCACTATCTTTTACCTGTTTTGTTCCTTCTTGCATTGAGTTATGCGATCTGGTCTCAATCTTAAAAGGTTTAATTTCGCCTTGATTTTTAGATAACCAGTGCTTTTCGGCAATATGACCAGAAGTTAGTAAGTCGGAGATCGCTTCAAAGGGTAGATACTGCCTATACTTCTTTTGAGTTACCTCATTATCTTCATCCTTCTCATGATCAAGATTATTTATTTTCACTAAAGGTACTGGCTTCGTTCTATCAAATTTCATCATTTGGTAGGATGAATTAATTGGCTCTAACCACTCAATCGGAGTTAGGCGAGTGTGATTTACATAATTAAATGGACGAGGGAAATAAAGATTATCTTCGTAACTCAGAAAAGCTCCTTTGAGGCTAATATTACACTTCTCTTGTAATGCTGCTCTAATTGCCCCAGCGACCGCATGACCATTAGGAGGAAACACATTACCACCCGCCCAAGCTCTTTCTCCCGGAGCAAAGGGTTTAGCGTCTCTGAGTAAGAGAATATCTAGGGGTGTAAGCTTATACCAGCAATAGTTTGTCATTAATTATTCTCCTATTTTGATATCACGCTTACGAAGCATAAAAGCAGCTAATTTCAACCAATTTTGAACCTCAAGGTCAAGAGGTTTTTTCTCTGTAGTATTCCAAAGATTTATCAAGAATTCAGAAAGAGCTTTTAGAAATTCATCTTTATTATCTGTGAGTTTTTCACGGCGATCGCAAAAAGCCACACACCAAGGCTCAATTGCATCAGGGATTGGTACAGGGTGTTGTTCCCAAACTACAGCCGCCTGCTCAAATAATGCGGGTTCTAGATTAGGCATAGATAATAGTTTTTGCCAAAGATGGAATGTGTCAAATTTACAAGTTGCCTTGAGAGTATTACCGTTTCCGTAAATTACTCGCACCTGTACAGCGTCTTTTTTCTCATAACACTGCTTCCCGTCACTATCTCGATGATGTTTAATATACTCGTGTTCCTTAGCTTCTGCTTCTGCTGCCCACATACTTTCAAGGGCGATCGCTAGTGGCACTGAATGATGAGCAATGACAATACCAAAGCTAATCGTAGCTTCTTTACTTCCCATCGTAAATAATGGGCGAGTAACTAAATTATTTGGAGTCTTAGCAGTATCTTTCCATCGCCAATAATCGCCCTCATCATCAAATTCTTTCTTAGGATCGGGCTGCCCTCTAAAGCACTCTCGAATATCCCACAACCATTGATCCCATTCCCACAGATTAGTGTATGCCAGGACATCATCCCCACCACCATAGATCAATCTACCTGCGTAGCGTTGCTCGGTGAGATACGGCACAAGTTGATTTGAGAAGTCTAGCAACGCTCTAGATAGCGCACTGTGAGTTGAAGGTCCCATGCGTTTATCTTGTTCAAGAAACTTCTCAAATAACTCAGCTACTTCCTTCTCTAAATTTTGAAGTTCTTTGTTTTCTCGCTCTTTGTTGCCACTTTCTCTAACCTTAGCAACCAATTTATCAGGAACATACTTACGATAAGCAGCCATTTTTGTTCCTTTCAACCATTCGCTCATACTGTCCCCATCCCCTGCTGCCATTACATACCAGTCCGCAGGATTATTTGATGGATAATGTTCGTCTAAAATCTTTTGAATTTCAGAACGATATGTCTTTTTAATATTTCTAACTTGCTGATTTAAGTCTTCAACGATCTTCTTATCAGGATGACTGCTTTTCTGCTCTGCTCTTAGTTCTACATAAAGTTTCTTAAGCTCTATACTTTCAGCATCTTCAACTAACCAACCAGCATTTAGTAGGCGTGGGTGATATTTTTTGGGCGTAGACTGGTCATCTTGGAATGGAATTCCCCACTTCCCTTTCATTTCTCTAATAACTGCTTCAGCCCAACCAAACTGACTTACAATCTCATTACAAGCTTGATTAAAATGAATGAGGTGCTTAGTTTTAGAAACTTTGAGATAACCAGCTACACCTGCGGTAAGGTCAGGATAGGCAGCATCAATTCGATCTTGTTTTTCATTTAAACTAGGAAAAAGCTTGGGCAATACTTTATGTAAAGAGCGTTTTAGAGTTTCTGTAGCATTTAGCATTTCGCTACCATCAAATAGCCCAGCTTGCCTTTCCCAGTTTTCTTTAATACTTTGCTCACTCATTTTTCGATTTGGATGCAAAGCTGACCCAATGCCAGAAACTGTCGAGCGTACTCCAAAAGCCGTTGGTAGTTGCCAATCCCTAGCACTTTTTACAGAAGTTAATCCTAATCTAACTTGATCAAATACATAAGCCCACCAAGATCCAACATTAGCGTTGAATGGATAGCGATTTTGTCTTGCCTGACGTAATTTTCCAGCCTTTCGCAGAAATTCTCTTTCATCATCTAAAAATAATGCTTCTCTTCCTGAAAGGTTATAAAGCATATTCTGTTTTGCTGTCCACTCATCCCTCACTCCTTCAGCAGATTTATAGATTTCCGAACTTCTGAGATCTAATTCAGGATCGCCAATTGGATAGGCTGACCAGTAGGTTTGCCATTGGCTTTCTAGCCATCCTTTCCATGTTTCGCTGGCTTCTGTTAGTCCCGGCATCCAGTTAGGACATAGCTTACGAATTTCTTCTAAAGATAGTTTTCCTAATTTTTGCCATTCATCCATGAGGGTTTGTTTTGCCATTTGCATTGCTGCTTCTACTTTAGCTTCTGGCAAAAGTACAACTAATACGTTAGGAAATCCTGCTGTGAGTAGTGAGCGATCAATTGGATCAGGAATTAACTTTCTGAATTCTTCAAGTTCAAGATTCCCCCATTTTGTCTCATGCAAAAGCCAATAGTCAATCAAGGGTTGAGCATACAAACTTGGATAAATTAAAGAGTCGGGACCATATTTCCAATCCAAAGCCCAAGACACTTTTGCGGAAAGGTAGTGCAAAATCCAAGAACCTGCCCAAAAGTCTCGCATTTTACGACTTGCTTTGATTAACTCTTGCACAGGTGAGAAGCTAAAAGTTGCTAAATATGGTCGAGATTCCTTCTTGCCATTTGTCCATCTCTCAATTTCTTCAGTGGTTAAATCATATCCTGCTAAAGCTCCTGCCATTGCTGCTGTGAGACTAGTATGATTCCAGATTGAACCATCAGGAATTCTAGTTTCTGCTGGCATAAGTAAAAGAGATTGATCGTTAAAGCGATCGCAAGCTGCTTGGGGGAAACAACGCCAAAACCACCAAAATACAAGTTGGGGATTAGTTGATTGTTTAACTACATCTGGAATTAGATCTGCCTCTACAGTTTTGAGATGTTCTGCTCTTTGTTTAGGTAGAAGTGCTAATAGTTCATGATGAATAGAGTCTTCAAGTTTGAAGTTTAACTTTTCTCCTGAAAGTAGATGCGAGATTTCTAATCCATCAGTTTCATAATCAATGCCTTCGCTCAGACTACCTA
>JBBRVV010000171.1:0-5186 GCA_038246525.1 Pseudanabaenales cyanobacterium | reverse complement strand
TAGCCCTCCCCTTGCAAAGGGCTTGTGTGTACACGGTAGCTTTGCAAGGGGGGACTGAGGGGGGTATCCCAATCAATTCAAAATAACTATCGCATCAGGAAAGATAACCAAATGGACAACGATCTTTACAAAATTTTTGAGAATTCCAAATTCAACCATAAGTACTATTTGAAAACATTTAAAGGTGCAGGCGCTTTCGGGGCAGTATTTATAGCGGATGAATTAGTTGGTGATACCAAGATTCAAGAAGTAGCGATCAAGGCAATCCGCAAAGATAAAATGTCTTCTGAAAATATCGCCAAGGAATTAATCACGGCAATACAGTTAAAAGATCCTCACCTCATCAATTGCATCACATCCGAAGAAGGACAATTAAAACATTTAGTATTTGATTATCCCTGCTTTGGATTGGTGATGGAAATCGCGAGTGGAACCCTAGAAAATTATTTACAAACAAATAACCCTCTAAAAACAAAAGTCTTAGGAACAAGTGAAGCGATAGGAATCGTACAGGCGATCGCATCGGGATTAGTCTATTTGCATGGCAAGTCAATCACCCATCGCGATCTCAAACCTGCCAATGTGTTACGAGTGGATAGTAATTGGAAGATATCCGATTTTGGCATTGCTCGTAAAATGGGTAGTGAAAGTGGAACCCTAACAACTAGCCTCACAGGAACACCGATTTATATGCCACCAGAGGTATATGAAGCGCAAAAAGATCAAGCTGCGGTCAAGGTTGCCCCAGCATGGGATATGTGGTCTTTGGGTGTAATGATCGTCCAAATGCTGACGGGTGAATTGCCCTTTGCTGGATTAGCCGATATTCTGCAAATGAAGATCGCTATCAATGGGAATTTACCTGCGCCTTTTGATGTGATCGTTCAAAATTGTTTACGACAAGATCCTAAAGAGCGTTGGACAGCGATCAAAATCATAGATGTACTAACACCGAAGCCAAACATCATTTCACCAACAATCATCATCCCGCAAATATCTGTCTCAACTCCTCCCCCCGTATCACCACAATTTCGTAGAGAAGCAGTCAGCCCCAACAACATCGCACTGCAAACATTTAGCTTTGAAACGGCTCAGATTACGAGCTTTGATGCCAAGAATGTGCAGATAGAGCGCAGTCAGAGACAATCCCAACAGTTTGTCCAAGACCTCGGTAATGGAATTAAGCTCGAAATGGTGGCTATTCCCGCAGGACGCTTTTTGATGGGAGCTGCCAAGAATGAAGCAGATGCTAGTCCAAATGAATATCCACAGCATCCTGTGAATGTTCCCTCTTTCTTCATGAGCAAATATCCCATTACCCAAGCCCAATATCAAATTATTATAGGTCAAAATCCATCAGGTTTCAAAGGTGCCAACAAACCTGTTGAAACTGTCAGTTGGAAAGATGCAAAAGCATTCTGTCAGTTATTAAATGACCGCACCAAATCTAAAGGCTATCGCTTACCCTCAGAAGCCGAATGGGAATATGCCTGTCGCGCTGGCACAAATACTCCTTTCTATTTTGGTGGCACAATTGAGCCAAATCTGGTAAACTATAACGATAATTATCCATACGCCAACGCCCCAAAGGGTAAATACAGAGAAGCATCAACTGATGTTGCTAGTTTCGCTGCTAATGGATATGGATTATATGATATGCACGGTAACGTGTGGGAATGGTGTGAAGACGTTTGGCATGAAAACTATGAAAACGCGCCAACAGATGGAAGTACTTGGTTAACAGACAAAAATTCTTCAAACCATGTGCTGCGCGGTGGTTCTTGGTACAGCTATGCCCGGGGCTGTCGATCTGCCAATCGCTACAGTTACGACAGCAGGAGCCACCTCTTTGGTTTTCGAGTTGTCATGTCCGATGCGCGAGGACTCTCTTAGCCCTTTATCCCTTTTGCGCTCTGCTCTTTATTTTTTTCACTCTCTTCAGTGCGAAGCACTTTTTTTTGATTTTGCAAGACTCTTTATTTCATTATATCTTCACTATTTAGCAATTATATTATATACGAGAAAATGGAAGAACTATCAATTGTTCAGAAAACCTACGACCTGATCAAATGGTATGTACCAATCTTAAATCGCCTACCTCGCCATCAAAAATTCCTTCTAGGCGATAGAATCATTAATCGGCTCTATGACCTACTTGAAGGTTTACTATTAGCACGATATGCCAAACAAAAACTGCCATTGCTAGAACCACTAAACAGCAGCCTTGATATTATCCGTTACCAAACCCGACTACTCCTAGACTTCAGTGATATGTCGGCAGAACGTTATGAATATGTTTCTCAAATTATTAACGAAGTTGGTACTGAGCTAGGCGGATGGATTCGTCAACAGAAACATAATCAACAGGAATATAATGGAGAAAAAATTGAGAAAACGCTTAGGCTAAAATCATGAAGCGCTATGGCAACCTCTATCCGCAAATCGTTGATTTTGAAAACCTACTCATCGCCTCGCGCAAAGCTCAAAAAGGCAAACGCTATCGAGATAACGTACTTCGGTTTAACTTTAATCTCGAAAATGAATTAATTGAACTCAAAAGCAGTCTAGTTAATAAAACTTACCATCCCAAAGCATATAAAACCTTCTACATCAAGGAGCCAAAAGAACGGATGATATCGGCGGCTCCCTATGTTGATCGCATCGTCCACCATGCTCTCTGCAATGTGATCATCCCCATATTTGAGCGTTCCTATATCCACGATTCCTATGCTAATCGAGTTGGATTCGGTACACATCGCGCCCTCAGACGTTTTACCAAGTTTGCACGCTCTAGCAAATATGTTCTCCAATGCGATTTACAAAAATACTTTCCTAGCATCGATCTAGAAATTCTCAAACAAAAAGTACGCCACAAAATCAAATGTGTAGATACATTATGGCTAATTGATACGATTATTGATAACAGCAACGAACAGATTCCCGTCATCGAACACTTCGCAGGCGACAGTCTGCTTACGCCCCTAGAACGTCGTCGAGGTTTACCGATCGGCAACCTAACTAGCCAATTTCTTAGCAATATTTATCTCAATCATTTCGATCACTTTATCGAAGAGAAAATTCAAGCAGGAATAGGTATAAAAAAATACTTGCGCTATGTTGATGATTTTGCACTCTTTTCTGACGATCTAGATTTTCTAAAAGAATCAAGAATTGGGATCGAAGAATACCTTGCTTCTATACGTTTAAAAATTCATCCGATCAAAAGCCAAATCTTTGAAACCAAGCAAGGTGCTAATTTTTTGGGATTTCGCATATTTCTTAGCCATATTCGCGTAAGATCGGAAAACTTACATCGTGCCAAAAATCGCATATACAAGTTACACAGAGCTTATCAAAGCAATCAAGTTTCACTGCAGCAAATCTCTCAATCTTTGCAAAGTTGGTTTGCTCATTTACAGCATGGTAACACTTGGCGGCTACGGCAAAAGATATTCACATCACTGGCTTGGACAACAAGTCAGTCTGTGGAGAAGGGATAGACACCATTTAGCTGCGCGGTGGTTCTTGGAACAACAATGCCCAGAACTGTCGATCTGCCAATCGCAACAGTAACAACAACAGGAACAACAACATTGGTTTTCGAGTTGTCATGTCCGATGCGCGAGCGCTCTTCTATATCCGAGTCGATAGATGGGAATCTATTGAGAGTATCAAAAGAAGAGTCCAGTTCTATTCCTGTGATATTGGTAACAATATCCAAATATCAACCCGAACTAGATCACCTAGTAAGTTCGCTGAAAAGCGATCTAGTTCATCTTATTTCGCAACTGGCTTACTTGCTCCAAAGTAAGCCCAGTGATACGACTAATTTCGGCATCATCGAGAATAGCAAGTAACTGACCAGCCATTTCTAGCATTGCTGCTATTTTGCCCTGTTCTAATCCCTGCTCTAAGCCCTCTTGCAATCCCTGTTCTAAGCCCTCTTGTAATCCCTGCTCTAAGCCCTCTTGTCGCCCTTCTTGCAGTCCTTGTTTATGAGCCTTTATCATCACCCCACGTTGATCGTGAATAAACATTTCTTGCTTTTCCATGTCCTCTAGCTCCTCGCGAGTGAGATTAATCTCATTCGCAATGTCAAAGGCTTGTCTGATCTCTGGGACTATATTCATGCTGTCTGGCACTAGATCTAACTGCCTTGCTGATTTTAGGAAATATAACCACTTGTCAGCTAACGTTGCCAGATCTGCCAATTGTGTCTGAAACTTAGGTAATTCTACAAATACCAACTCAATATCATAAATGGGATAATCGATCAGAAAATCTTTCTCTTTGAGAATGAAGCGAGAAATTAATTGATTTAGTTCTGGGAACATTTCAAAATCAGTAATCGTGAGCGCAATCACAGGATCGAGCAATGTATAAGCTTGCCCCTGTCCAAGTTGAATTGAATAAGCTTTAGCCGCATTGTAAAGAATGCGTTTTTCAAATCCTTCGATATTTAAGACCTGCATCTCAATAATCACAGTCGAACGATTATCGAGAGTTGCCTTGATATCTAGGTAAGTATCCTTAACACCTCGAATCTTAGGCGGAAGATAGGGGTTCAAGATTTCGATCTTGGCGATCGCATTCTCGCCATCATAGAGAATCGCATTAAGAAAGCTAATCAAAATATCATGACTTTGTTCAGAGCCAAAGATTTTTTTGAAAGCATAATCTGTTTTAGGATTAATAAATCGCATTTATTTTGGATGAATCGTCAAATTGATGTCAGCATTCTAGCATTTACAGCTAAATACCATCTAGTTTCCATTCATCTAGCATTGAGAGAAGCGATTAACCTCTATAAACTTAGAAGCATTCAGATCTAGCCAATAAGTTTATGAATGCTCCTAACTTAAATTCTAATTTAGCCTCAATCTCCGCCCGTTGGATTCAAAATTTTGATCGCTGCTTACTGCATCGCAAATCGGCGATCGTCTATGGCAATATTCACGATCGCTTTTTGTGGCGCAGTGGCTACCAAGACATTCATGGATTTCTGGAAGCCTATGGACAAGACATGGGCTATGAGATTGTCATGCGCTATGACCCTATTGACGGGCTTAATTTTGCTACTCCCGATATGTGCGATCGCTATGAGTCACTGGTGCGCGATCGCCTCGCAAATAGATTTGGCCATCAAGCACCAGCACCTACTCCAGCACCAATTGCCAATCCTAACC
>JBBRVV010000170.1:0-5192 GCA_038246525.1 Pseudanabaenales cyanobacterium | reverse complement strand
TTGCTTTACCGCCTGTTGAATTTGATGCGGATTGTTAGTGCTGCTATAACCAAATTGTCCATTTACCAAAACTTCTACCATAATCCCGTGGGAGAAACTTCTACCATTTGCTTGGGGTAAGCGATCGCGCAGATACCAGGTAGAGGTTATTTCTTGAACTTCACGCAAGCCCAGCCAGTCCACAGGTAAATTAATTTGGGAGAGCGCAGATTCTAAATCAAAATCTAAAACTATGAGCATTTTTAATTCGCAGTTTTAATTTTAATTGTAACTAAATAAAGAATGATTTGGGTTGCAGCACAAATCCCCATATAGGGCTGTAACTTATTTTACGGCGTTGTCCAGAAAGATGATCGGGACTTGGTAGCCCACCTAAACGTCCCAATTCACATTTTCTAAAATCTTCCTACTTTGGATTAGAAGGATCTGTACTACTGATAATGGCACGCATTCCCTCCATTGTGGCAGGAATGGAGCGAGGGTCCATAAACATCACCTTGCTACCATCACTGCGTCCAATTTCTGTACCCATATCAAAATAATTGAGGGCGAGCAAAACTTCTAGGGCTTGGTGGGCAGACTTGGTTTCCTCTAGCTTTTGGGAAATGATTTCAGCGGATTGAGCGATCGCTTGGGCTTTGAGAACTTGCTGTTGGCGATCGCCTTCGGCCTTGAGAATCGTAGATTTTTGCTGGGCTTCTGCGGATAGAAGCTGTGCATCCGCCTGTCCTCTAGCTTTATTGATCGCGGCTTCCCTTTCACCTTCGGAAGTCAAAATTGCGGCTCGTTTTTTGCGTTCAGCGGTCATTTGCATTTCCATTGCTTCCATTACTGCCTTGGCGGGAATAATGTCTCGCAGTTCTACACGGGTAACTTTTACACCCCAGGGATCGGTAGATTCATCAAGGTCTTGTAGCAGCAATTCATTAATATCACCACGGGCAGTAAAGGTTTGGTCTAGTTCTAGTTTGCCAAGCTCCGAGCGAATTTGAGTTAAAACCAGGTTAGTCATTGCTAGTTGCAAGTCTTGAACTCGATAGAATGCTTTCTCCATGTCAATAATTCGCCAAAAGATCACCGCATCGGCAGTAATTAGCACATTGTCGCGAGTAATACATTGCTGAGGTGGAATGTCTAACACTTGTTCTTTAATTGACCCCTTAAAAGCGATCGTATCCATAATTGGCACGATGAAGTTTGGCCCTGGCGCAAGTTTGCGTTTATATTTACCAAAGGTGGCGACTAATGCCTCTTCTCCTTGGTTGATAATTTTGATTGAGGTAATTAATCCTAAAGTTCCAGCGATCGCTAAGCCGATTAAGTATTCCATAATGCTCCAATAAATATTATTCCAAAACTAGATTAATGCTTAATTAATGATTAGCTAAACCTGAACAAGCAAAAGCGCAAGATTTTACTGACTATCATGCTTTTGATCTAACCAGTCTTTGGGCACAACGATCAAGGTAGTTCCTTGCTTTCGCAAAATGTAAACATTCTCTAATGCAGGAATGCTAATTTTTGGATCTTCGCATCTCGCTTTCCAAGAATTCCCTTCATATTTCACTCTGCCTGATTCGCCTGGGAGAATTTCGGTCAGCAATACGCCTTCGTCTGCATCTTTGATCTTCCAATTTCCTTTGGGCACAAAACGACGGGAATACCAAATAAAAAAGGCTGAGGTTAAACCCCAAATTATAAATCCCAAAAATGTCGGAATGGGAAAGAGGATTAAAATCCCAGAGACAATCAAAGCGCCGAAGCCGATTGCGGCTGCAATCAACATAGTAGGCAATGGAACCAGCAATTCGAGGATGATTAAGAGAATGCCAATAGCAAACCAGGCAAGACTGGGAGAGACAATCATAAAAGCTCAGGCATACAGCACAGTCTCAGATAAAGACTACGCCAAAATTTTACCACAGTTGCGTAGGCTTAATTTTGATCAAGATTGACTGTAATAATCACTCTTCAACTGAAATGCGGCTAAATCTAGCTCGATTACCTGGAAAAAAGCACTGACATCTGGGGATAAACCCAAATCCTGGGGGAAATTGACCTGGGGATAGCCAATCTTCACTTGAGACAAGGCAAATAGATATTGATCTATCAGAATCTCACTAAAAAATGACTTCAGGCTAGGAGACTGCTCAAATAATGCTTCGATTTGGTTTAATTGCTCTCGAATTGTCAGTTCCCAACCACGAAAATTGTAATAATTATCGACATATTTGCGCTTGAGTAGATGTTCTAGCAGCACTACTAATCGACTTCGTAACTCCCGTCTGTCTCTGTTTGCCAAACTGGCAATCTCCTCAATTAGATTTTCAATATCTAA
Source organism: Pseudanabaenales cyanobacterium (assembly GCA_038246525.1). Taxonomy (GTDB): domain Bacteria; phylum Cyanobacteriota; class Cyanobacteriia; order Pseudanabaenales; family Pseudanabaenaceae; genus JANRLH01. The sequence goes on along the minus strand of JBBRVV010000170.1, from coordinate 2,854 downwards.
GTTCTCAAAATTTCTGGCTTTTAGCTTGGAGACAGTATCTTCACACCATAGATTTAAATCTCGTTTATATAGTGAAGTCAGCATTAAAAAAACCTCCTAATCAATCTTTGACATATTTTCGGCGCTATGGGCAATTATACAAAATCACGCACTGAGAATTTGGCAAATCGCTGCTTTTAAGTCGGGCAAAATCTGATCGGGGTTTTGTAATCGCAACTGATACTCATCTCTAATCCCAGAGAGAATGCCAATCGTTTGCAGCCGAAATCTTTTTCCTGCCAGAATATCCGCTTCAGTATCGCCGACAATCCATTGTTTTTCTACATAGGGCAATGTAGCGATCGCTTTAGCCATCAGCAGTGGCTTATCTAGGGTATCTCCAGTTTTTTGATATTCGTTCTGTAAATAGAAACGGCGCTCAAGCGGGAAAAATCGATTCAATTGATAATATCTCAAAACTGGTTCTAATTCTCTTTGGCGACGCATAGTGATTACTGCTAATTCGATCCCAGCATTTTCGGCTATTTCTAGGGCCGCGATCGCGTTCTCTATTAGCCGATCATAGGCAAAGTAGGGAGCAGTATGAATAATTGCACGGCGTAGCTCAGCGAATTCTTGGGCTTGACCTTTTTCAATTAAGCCTGACTGCCTGGCGATTTCAGTTTCAGGAATTTGCGATCGCTTCATCTGCCAGAATTGAGTTTTAGTGAGAGAGGTAATTTTTTGCTGAGGCAGGCGAATTCTCTCCAAACAATCTTGGTATACCTTGAAATATCGCGCTGAAACGTCCATAATTGGGCCGTCAAAGTCAGTAAATAGACGCTTGCTAATCATAATTTGAATTTGGGCGGTTTCGGAAATTGCGAAATTGGAAAGTGCATAATCTAAAGCAGCTTTCAGCCCAAGTCACTTCCCATATTAGGGGTTTTCATGGCTAAATTTATTTGGGTAATTAATTCAGCTATTTTTAAGAGATTCTTATCGCCTGGCTGGTTTTCAACTCCACTTGAGAGGTCAATTCCATTTGGTTGAGTTTGAGCGATCGCTGCTGCTACATTCTCAGGTTTAATCCCTCCCGCCAAAAGCCATTCACAATCGGGTTGAAAGTTAGATAAAATAGACCAATCCATTGTTTTGCCTGTACCGCCTGCCAGAATTGGATCATAGGCATCTAAGATTAATTTATCGATATAGGGAAAATAGCTAGGAATCTGGACTAAATCTACTTTTTGCTTGATCCGTAATGCCTTGATCAAGAGTATCTCAGGCAATTTCTGTTTGAGCTTTTGGCAAAACTCAGGTGATTCTGCTCCATGTAATTGAATGCCATTTATGCCCGTTTGATTCACTACTGAGTAAATCTCTTCTATGCCATGATTCAAAAACAAACCGATTCGATCTACCGAGAAAGTGACTAATGCCTGATTGATTAGTTTGATTTGCTTAACTGCAAGATAACGCGGCGTATTTGGCACATGGATTAACCCTAGGGCACTAATTTCTGAGATAGCAGCGATCGCTTCTGCTTGATCTACTTGAGTTATGCCACAAATTTTCAGATACATCTTTTAAGTTAGATTTTTAATTGGACTTTTTGTTAGCACTTTTGCGCAATTCTCAGTTTGGCAGAGCGCGATCGCGGATTTTGGGCAATTTCGACCTCACTGGCAATGATTGGTTTTTTGGTCAGTACTTGCAAATCTGGATTTTCCCTAAAGGAATGCTTGACTAGGCGATCTTCAAGGCTATGGAAGCTGATAATTACTAATCTACCGCCAGGATTTAACCAATTTGGCGCTGTGGCTAATAGTTGTTCTAGGGCAAGAAGCTCTTGATTAACGGCGATGCGTAAAGCTTGAAAAACCCTAGTAGCGGGATGAATTCTGCCGTGGCGGTAACTTGCTGGCACCGACTGAGCGATCGCACTTGCCAATTGAGTAGTAGTCACAATCGGTCTTTGGCTAATCACTTGTCGCACAATCCGCCGACTAAAGCGCTCCTCGCCCCAGTCAAAAAATAATTGCACTAACTTTTGCTCTGCCCAATCGTTCACAATTTCGGCTGCGGTCAAGTCTTGACTCTGATCCATTCGCATATCTAGAGGTGCAGTTTCCCGAAAACTAAATCCCCGCTCTGCAAGATCAAATTGAGCCGAACTTACGCCCAAATCGGCAAAGATGCCATCAAATTTTTGATCTGGATTGGGCTTAAATTCGCTAAAATTTCCTTGCCAAAAATTCACTGAATAGTCTTTGAGTTCAGCTTGAGCCGCTGTAATCGCTCTGAGATCTCGGTCTACAGCGATCAATTGAATCTGTGCTGCCTGAGCCAATAAAAGCTTACTATGACCGCCCCCACCAACGGTGCAATCCAAATATACGCCTTGCTCTTTTACTGCCAAAGCCGTAACTAGCTCATCCGCCAAAACTGGAACATGGTGAAACTCAATCATAGTAGCGATCGTCATGGTAGCCATTGAGGGCGATTGCCAGTGAGTGCCAGACTTTTTATTTGCATTGTTCCTTCCAAACTAACTTCAAACAATTGGGGCGGTAACTTCAGCTTACTTCTTATTGGTCGGGTTTCAGATCGCTGGTTGGCCTCATTTTTAGTCCCATCACTCAGCTTGCTGTCTAGGCTATTTCTGGGGCTATTTTCGGGGCTATTTTCGGGGCTATTTTCGGGCATGGGCGTGGCACTAATCAGCATTTCTCTGCCTTCGGGGGAAAGATCTATTTGAATATCTTTTTGGGATTTCAGATCCAAAATGCGGCTGACTTTCCCAGAAGAGAGGGCGATCGCTGCCAAATAAGGTTGTTCTTGAAACATTGTGGCATTCAAATCCGCATCGGTA
>JBBRVV010000169.1:0-5210 GCA_038246525.1 Pseudanabaenales cyanobacterium | reverse complement strand
GCGATCGCCAAAAACGACCACCGAGAAAAATAGCGATCGCTATCACTAGAATTACTGCAATCACTTTGGTAATAACGTCAAGATAACCTTCAATTAGATGGTAATTTTTGCCCAAAACATATCCCGTATAGGTAAGCATAGTTACCCAAATTAAAGTGCCAAGGGTAGAGTAGACAAAAAAGGGAAGTAGAGGCTGCTTAGCCAAGCCAGCGGGAATCGATATAAGCGTACGAATGCCAGGTATTAATCTGCCAAAAAATACTGCTTTTGTGCCATGGTGATCAAACCAAACCACGGATTTGGAGATATCTGCGCCCGAAATTCCCATCCATTTACCGTACTTGTCTATTAAGTTTCGCAATCGTTCTTCTCCCAAAATTAAGCCCAAGTAGTACCAAGGAATTGCGCCCAAAATCGTACCTATCACCCCTGCGGCGATCGCCCAGCCAATATTCATTTTCCCTTGGGCAGCGGTAAAACCAGCTAGGGGCATAATCACTTCCGAAGGAATTGGCGGGAAAATATTTTCTAAAAACATCATGAAACCAATTCCTACATAGCCGAGGGAATCAATCGTATTCGTTACCCATTCATTCATAATTTTTACTTACAGATTTTTTAGTTTTTTTAGCTGAGGAACATTGGGCAAAGTCATAAGTTGGATTAGTATAAGGCTTTACAGATTTTCATGGATTATGATGGTAGCTTTTCTAGAGATTTTGACGAAAAATTAGTTTTTATTCTACAGGAAAAAGAAAGATTCACTAATTAAATCAAGTTACTTCTTTAACCAATTTAGCCCAAGCCCAATGCGCTTGCGGCGGTTCGCACACCCAGGATCAGCATTGGCAATACACTTCAGAAATGCCCCAAACTGCCTCTGGGTTGGTAGATGACTATCTAAAAATGGGACTTTATGACCAAGACACAGTAGCCCTGGCAGAAAATCTTTCTAAGGCTGAATTAATGGAATCCCTGTTTATCCAAAATGTGGCAGGCGAAGATCCATTAAAGCGCTCCCTCTGTGAAGATATGATCGCAGAAGCGGGTGGACTAGATGCCGCTTTGAGCGCGGCTTTTGGCATTTATGCCGATGAATTTTTGAGCAAGACTTTACAACGCCAAAGCTTCAGTCGTCGTCGTTTCTTAGAACAGATTACGATCGCCGCAGGCTTACTTTCGCTTGGCTTCTCTACCCAGGCAATGTTGAGCGATGACCAAGCACAATCCCAAGCTAAGTCTGGCAAATTAGAAAAAACCAAACTGCGAATTGGCTTCATTCCGATCACCTGCGCTACGCCAATTTTAATGTCTAAACCTTTAGGCTTCTATACCAAGTACGGCTTAGAGGTAGAATTAGTGAAAATGCCAAGTTGGGCGGCGGTACGAGATTCAGCGATCGCAGGTGAATTAGATGCTTACCATATGCTTACACCTATGCCAATTGCTCTTTCGATCGGACTTGGCTCAGCCACCTTCCCTGTCAAACTTGCCAGCATTGAGAATATTCACGGTCAATCAATTGTGTTGGCAAACAAACATAAAGACAAGGTAAAAACACCCAAGGACTTTAAGGGCTTAACTATTGGCATTCCCTTTCCCTTCTCGATGCACAATTTATTGATTCGCTACTATCTAGCTACAGGTGGACTCAATCCTGATAAAGATGTGCAATTACAAGTCATTCCACCACCTGATGCCCTTGCCAAAATGACCGCAGGACAGTTAGATGCTTTTCTTCTGCCCGACAATGTGGGACAGCGCGCGGTATTTAATAAAGTTGGCTTCATTCATCTGCTCACCAAAGAACTTTGGACAGGACATCCCTGCTGTGCCTTTGCTGCCAGCCAAAAATGGATTACTGAGAATCCCAATACTTTCCGCGCCGTGAATAAAGCGATTATCGATGGCTGTGGTTATTCTCGTAATGCGATTAATCGAAGTACAATTGCTAAAGCGATCGCGCCGAGAGAATATCTAAATCAACCAGAACCCGTGGTGCGCGCTGTTTTAACTGGTAGCTATGAAGATGGTCAAGGTAATAACTTCAACGTTCCCAATCGAGTGGACTTCGATCCCTATCCTTGGCATAGTTTCGCCTACTGGATTAATTCGCAAATGGTACGATGGAATCTCTTACCTGCCCAAAAAGCCAAATATGAAGAGATTGCCAAACAAGTTTTCCTTGATGATTTAGCGAGAACCTTAGCCAAAGAAGTTGGACAAACTCCTCCCACCTCTGAACTGAGAACTGAAAAGCTAAAGTTTGATACTTTCGATCCCAAAAACGCCAATGCCTACATTGCAGCACAGAAGAAAAAGTATGGGGTCTGAATCATGACAATCCAAGCAACCACAAGCAAAAAAGGAATCTTAGCGAAGATCGATAAAAACCTTCTGGCAACAATACTCTCTTTGCTGCTACTTGCTTTAATCTTCAGCATTTGGGAATTGGGCGTAAACAATCAGATTTTTTCGCCATTGATGCCCTCTGCCACTCAAACAGCTCAGGACTTCTGGAAGTGGGTCTCTAATCCCTTCTATGAAAATGGTAACAACGATAAAGGAATTGGCTGGCATTTGCTAGTGAGTCTGAGAAGAGTACTAATTGGCTTTAGTATTGGGGCAGCGATCGCGATTCCCTTGGGAATAGTAATTGGTCTTTCGGAAGTTCTCTCGAAAGCGATTGATCCTTACATTCAACTCTTGAAACCTGTATCACCATTGGCTTGGCTACCGCTAGGTTTGGGGTTGCTCAAGGATTCAGAAAGCACAGCCTTATTTGTAATTGCGATTACCAGCCTTTTCCCCACTTTGATAAATACTAAGTTTGGCGTGGCAAATGTGGATCGGACTTATTTGGATGTAGCGCGATCGCTTGGTGCATCTCGTTGGCGCACAATCCAGAAGATAATTTTACCTGCGGCAGCACCAAGTATTGTGGCGGGACTGAGGATTAGCATCGGCATTGCCTGGTTGGTAATTGTAGCGGCAGAAATTTTAGTTGGTGGAACAGGCGTAGGCTACTTTATTTGGAATGAATGGAATAATCTCAGTATTACCAGCATCATCACCGCGATTATTCTGGTGGGAATGGTAGGCTTGATTCTAGATCGCTTATTTGGTTTACTTCAGTATTGGGTATCTTTTGGTAGACAGGTATGATTTCTTCTAATTCTATTTTCAATTCTTTGGATTCTATAAATTCGCTGGTAGATTCTGGAGGTTCTAATTCAGCCTATCAGCCCGTCCAATTAGCTCTTAAACAGATTTCGATGGTTTATCAAGGCAGAAGAGGCTTGTTAGATCGACTCACTGGCAGAACTTCTAAAGACTATGTAGCGATCGCTGATTTAAGTTTAGAAATTACGGCAAATACCTTTGTCTCAATTATTGGACCTTCTGGTTGTGGCAAATCTACCCTGTTAAATATAATTGCAGGATTAATAGAGCCAACTAGCGGTTCAGTTCTAATCAATGGCAAAGAGGTTCATAGCCCTGCCCCAGATCGCGGCATTGTCTTCCAAAATTACGCCCTGATGCCTTGGATGACCGTATATGAGAATATTCGCTTCGCAGTCGAAACTGTCTTTCCCAAAATGCCTCTAGGCGAACAGCGACAAATAGTGCATCAATTCATTGATTTAGTCGGATTACGGGGTGCCGAGAAGAAACATCCCCATGAGCTTTCGGGTGGGATGAAACAGCGCGTAGGAATCGCGCGGGCCTTAGCAATCAATCCAGAGATTCTATTAATGGATGAGCCTTTTGGCGCGCTTGATGCGCTGACCAGAGGATTTTTACAAGATGAAATTGAGAGAATTTGGGAGCAACAACGTAAAACCGTAGTATTAATTACCCACAGCATTGAAGAAGCGATTCTTTTATCTGATCGGATTGTGATGATGACCAAAGGTCCAGCCGCTAAAATTGCCCAAATCCTAGATGTGCCTTTTCCCCGTCCGCGTCAACGTGAAACCCTCGACCAAATGCGTGGCTACCATCAGCTAAAAGCAGAAATGGAACAACATCTGTCCCGCGAAACCCGTGCGGTTGAAGAAGCACGCATTTAGATTTTTAGACTAATTTCAAGTTATTAGAAATACAAGTTTGCTTTAAGTAGTTAGACAAAATTAACCATATAGTTTTGCGCAAATACTTTGAGCACTTTTTCGACAAAATCTATTAGAGACCGCCAAGACTCATAGTCACTTCGATCAATCCATTCGTACTTTATAAAACGGCATAAAAGCTCAATCAGATTTAAAGGTTACGAAAAATTATTCACCAAAAGGATTGAATTAGACGCAGGCTGTTGGACTGCAGCTAGGGCAAATATAGCTCCTGGTCTAAAAGTCGGTACTGGGGCAATTCTGACTTTGGATAGTGCGGCATCTAATCTAGAACCTATGACTATTTGGGCAGGAAATCCTACGATATTAATTTTTCAACACATGACTTAAAGTATTAGCTTAAAATAGCTGCAAAAGCATTTACTAAAACCCGTGTCAGAATTTTCTTTGACTTCTAGCTTGATTCTTACTCTTTTGCTGTTAGTTGGGCTGAGCTTCTTCCTTAAGTCCTCGGTCAAGGATCGCACCACCGAAATGCTATTTAGTCATCCCAGTTGGCAAGAAGACCAAGTTTTGCAAGAAGTGCGGGCTTATCTTACGGCTAGAACATTTCAAGTAACTAATATTGATCGCGATCGCGAGACTGTGACCCTATCAGGTCGGGTTGCTCCGAGTTTCGGCTTCATGATTTTATTGGTGTTGATGGCAGCGATCGGTTTTGGCTACTTGAGCTTAGTGCTGGGTACACTTTTGCCTGAATATGATCAGTGGTTTTGGGTGTCTTTGTTGACCGTGCCTGGGGTGGGAATATTTTATTGGCGGGATGCGGAGCGAGTAGAGCAGGTAAGTATCGGCTGGCGATCGCCTGATCAGCTTTGGGTCAAGGCCCGTAAGGATGAAATTACGGTATTACAGCAGTCATTAGGTTTAGTACGTTAATAATTCCAGAAATATATTATGCTCGAGCAATTAAGTGAGATCTACCTGCCCCTGATTGCTTGGACTTGTGTGGGCTTTTTTTTGTTGGGGCGTGTACCCGAATCTGTACCTAAACTAATTGGGCGATCGCTGTTTTGGATCGGTGTGCCGCTTCAAGTTCTAGGATTTACCCTGCGTTCTGATCTAAGTGGGGCAATG
>JBBRVV010000168.1:0-5214 GCA_038246525.1 Pseudanabaenales cyanobacterium | reverse complement strand
TTCCGCAATCTTTGCGAACTGCCACTAACCGCAAGCAAAGCTCTGAAACTTGGTAAAAATCTTTAATATTAAGAAATGTAAACAAATTAACGTTTTAATAGTAGAAAGTCTTGACAGTCCAAAAAGACTCAGTTATATTCAGTTCATATTCGATTGCCAAGCAAGCTAATCATGGAACCAAAGCAACAGGTAACCCTTTACCTTCCAACTCAACTACATAAGCAGCTAAAAATTAGAGCAGCGATAGATCAGAAGTTCATGTCAGAACTTACCGAACAAGCAATTACCTTTTATCTGACCAACCAAGCAGTAGTAGAGACTAATGGCATAGGTCATACCCACCAGACTTATAACTGTCCTTCATGTTCAGAAACCCTGGTAGTCAAAAAAGGAGAGTTGTATGCAGTTAGTGGTGAGAAAACTGGTTCTAATAGTTCACTTGAAACTAACGCCTTAGATGTCAGTACCAAAGAAATAAGTGACCTGAATGAGCAGAAACTTAGCGAACAGGTAGGTAACAATGCAACTAAGTAAAGTTAAACAAGATAAACATAGTCAAGAGTATTTGAGCATTTCCCTCAAAGGGTAAAGGAACAAACGCTCCAAGGTTAAAGCATAAAAAGTCAAACGATAAAAAGCTAAAGTATAAAAAGTCAAACGATAGAAAGTCAAACGATAAAAGGTTAGTAAGGATAGGGCGGATCAAAATTATGCAAGAAGAACTAAATATCTTGATCCAGGCTCAATATCCCTTGATCTATACCGTTACCCCAGAAGAAGAGAGGGCTGAAAACTTAATTGCCGCGATCGCTCAAATCAAGCCAGTGCGTCGAGTTTATGTTTGGACTGTAACCCGTGGAATCGTAGAGTATGGTCAACCTGGTGCTTCCCCCATGCACAATACTGTCTCACCAGAAGCCGCCTTAGCTTGGATTACCCGCCCCGAGCAGAAAGATCCTGCAATCTATATTTTCAAAGACCTACATCCATTCAAAGATAGTCCTGTAGTTACCCGTTGGCTGCGTGACGCGATTGCCGCATTCAAGAACTCCACCCAAAAAACCATTATCCTAATTTCTCCTGTCCAAGAAATTCCAATCGAGCTTGAGAAAGAAGTAGCAGTTCTAGACTTCCCATTACCCACTCTCATTGAGCTTGAAGAAGTTTTGGGACTCCAAATTGGACAGCCTCGCCTGAAAAAGCTTGCACCAGAAACTAAAGAGAAGCTTCTACGCGCCACTTTAGGACTAACCCACGATGAGGCAGAAAAGGTTTATCGTAAAGCTCAAGTCACCACAGGTCGCCTAACTGAAGATGAAGTAGAAATCGTGCTTTCCGAGAAAAAGCAGCTAATTCGCCGCAACCGTATCTTGGAGTACATCGATCAAGATGAAGGAATGGCATCCGTAGGTGGCTTAGATGAGTTGAAGCATTGGCTAAAACAGCGCTCTAATGCCTTTGGACAAAAAGCTAGGGATTACGGATTGCCACAACCGAAGGGAATGCTGATTTTGGGTGTACCTGGATGTGGGAAGTCCTTGATTGCCAAAACTACTGCTAGACTTTGGTCTTTGCCCCTGGTCAGACTAGATATGGGCAGAGTCTATGATGGCTCAACTGTTGGGCGCTCTGAAGCCAATTTACGCAATGCATTAAAGTCGGCTGAGTCAATTTCACCCATGATTCTATTCATCGATGAATTAGATAAGTCCTTTGCAGGTAGCAGTGGCTCAGCTGATTCTGATGGCGGCACCTCTTCGCGCATCTTTGGGACTTTCCTAACTTGGATGCAGGAAAAAAAATCACCAGTGTTTGTGATGGCAACCGCAAATCGGGTAGATCGTCTACCTGGAGAGTTTTTACGCAAGGGTAGGTTTGACGAAATCTTCTTCGTCGATCTGCCCAACCATGAAGAACGTACCAGTATCTTTAACATTCACCTAAGCAAGCGCCGTACAGATATTTCAAGATTCGATCTGTCACAGCTAGGTAATGTAAGCGAGGGGTTCTCTGGTGCGGAGATAGAGCAGGCAGTAATTGCTGCCATGTATGAAGCTTTTGCTCAAGAAAGGGAGTTTACTCAGTTGGACATCATCTCTGCTGTTAAGTCCACAACTCCCTTGTCGCGTACTATGACCGAACAAGTTTCGGCGCTGCGCGACTGGGCAAGACTGCGGGCAAGACCTGCAGCAACTACCGTGGCTGAATATCAGCGCATGGAGTTCTAAAAAGCTTTCCCGATTACCAGTCGGGTAAAGACTAGCTCAAGAAAAGAGGAAAATTAGGATTTCAGCTTATTCTAGAAAGTTAAAAGCATAGATAAAACTAAGTAATTAAATTTCTATATAAGTTTTTCTAATAACCATCTTTCGGTGATAGATTTCTGACTCAAATCAGATTTATATCAAGGGCTATATCAAAAGTGATCAAACGAAAATCAAACACTTTACCAGAGTTCCTTGATTATTTGAGTGATTACTGTTCAGGCAATTAGCTAGGTGCAATATCTAGCTACGTAATTCCACCAAGTCAACTTTACATTTATTATCTGGAGTCAAATTATTATGTCTCATTTCAGCACACTTCGCACAAAAATTTCTGATGCCGAAATCTTGAAGTCCTCTTTGAGCGACTTGGGTATCACTGTAAAAGTTGAATCCGATGTTCGCGGTTACCAGAATCAGCGTGTTCGCGCCGACATCGTGGCTACCCTTGAAGGTGAATACGATTTGGGTTGGTCTCGCAATGCTGATGGTTCTTTTGACTTGATCGCTGATTTATGGGGCGTTGCAAAACGTCACAATCAGACTGAGTTGATCAACTCTATCAACCAAAAGTATGCGGTGAACAAGACCTTGAACGAAGTAAAGCGTCCTGGTCTAAGTAATGCCAATGTTAAAGTTCTTGCTCATTAGAGTTAGAGGCGCGATGCACCTTGGATGACTATTGAGTTTGCTTTATTACATTTGGGGGGGTTAGTAGTATCTGCTGCTAACTCCCATTTTTTTGAGTAAAATTAAATGCCTAAACAAAATTAATCTAAGCTATGTTGCCCTTTTTGCGAACCGATCTCGCTGCCTTGGCAGTTTATAAATCTGAGGATTACCTAAATAGCTCTGATCAAAGTGACAAACTTGATGCGAATGAGGTTTCCTTAGATCTACCCCAGTGGTTTAAGCAAAAACTGGCTATCTTAGTAGAGCAAGAGATTCAAGCAAATCGTTATCCTGATGGCGAATATTTATTACTGAAACAAGCGATCGCTAACTATGTTGGCTATGGGATTTCAGCCGCCCAAGTTTCGATCGGCAATGGCTCGGATGAGATTATTCGTTCTTTGCTTTTAATTAGCTGTTTAAATCGAGGCAAAGTTTTAGTCGCTGAGCCAACCTTTTCTATGTATGGAATTTTGGCGCAAAGCTTAAATATTCAGGTGGTGCGAGTACCGCGCTTAGACAATTTTGAGATTGATTTAGAGGCTGTTAATCAAGCCCTAGATGGAGTTACGGCAGTATTTATGGTGCATCCTAATTCGCCTACAGGTAATTTGCTGACTGAAAAAGAATTAGCTTGGTTGCGATCGCTTCCTGAAAATGTTTTGACTGTAATTGATGAGGCATACTTTGAATTTTCTGAAAATACCCTGGCAGTCGAATTAGCAGATCATCCTAACTGGGTGATTTTGCGCACTTTCTCTAAAGCGCTTAGGCTAGCCGCATATCGAGTTGGTTACGCGATCGCTCATCCTGAGGTAATCGAAAGCTTAGAGAAAGTACGTCTACCATACAATTTGCCCACGGTTTCTTATCAAGCTGCGCTTTTAGCCATGCAGAATTGCTCTGCCCTTTTAGAAAATATTTCCGATATTCAGCGAGAGCGAGAGAGTTTTTATCAAGCCTGTCAACTGCTAAATCTTCGAGCATATCCTAGCGCTGGTAATTATATTTACTTACGCACGGGCAAAGATGCAGAAATTATGCAAAGGCTCAAAGGCTTAGGCACTAAGATTAGACATACTGGCGGCGGTCTGAGGATTACAGTTGGCACAGCCATAGAGAACGATCGCACTTTAGTTAGATTTAAATCTTTGCTTTAGTAACGCCAAAGTAATTTTGGGTTAAGCGATCGCTGTTTTAATTTCTAAAGGTACATCTTGCAACCTCCCATTACCAACCGCTTTTACTGCATCCTTAATTTGAATATCTCCAGTGTAAAGAGCTTTACCAATGATTGCGCCAGTAACTCCTAGGGGCGTAAGTGCCAAAAGACTAAGCAAATCCGTAATTGAACTAATCCCACCTGAAGCAATTACAGGCACTGAAATATTAGTCGCTAGTTGCCGAATCGCTTCTAAATTAGGACCCTGCATAGTGCCATCGCGTTGAATATCCGTATACACAATTCCTGCTACACCGATCGCTGCCATTCTACTTGCTAATTCCGTGGCGATTACTTCTGAGGTATTCATCCAGCCTCTAGTTGCTACTTTGCCATCCCTAGCATCAATGCCCACCAAGATCTGCCCAGGAAATTCGGCGCAAATATCTGCCACCATCTGGGGCTGCTCTACTGCGACTGTACCTAGTATCACTCGGCTTACACCTGTGCCTAGCATCGACATCACATGGTTGCGATCGCGCATTCCGCCGCCAACTTGTACATGAATCGGTACTGATCGAGCGATCGTTTCGATCATTTTCAAATTTTTGGGAGAGCCTTCTCTAGCTCCATTTAGATCAACAATGTGTAAATGCTTTGCCCCCTGGCTATACCACTGCCGTGCTACCTCTAAAGGATCTTCGCTAAAAACTTCTGACTGTTCGTAGTCCCCTTGATATAAGCGTACACATCGACCGTCCAAAATATCAATTGCTGGAATAACATCCATTACTTATGATCTCGAATTCAGTACTTTATTCTAGTCAAATTCTGAGCATTATAGGAGTATTAAAAAAATATCTCAAAAAAAACCTCTAGGATATTAAGCCTAGAGGAAAATTTAATTGAATTAGATAAATCTCTTAAGAGAGAATTTAGAAGGAGAAAGTAGTGCGGATAGTTCCAACGTAGATGGTGTTATTACGATCATCGCTATTTGGATTGAACACCACAAATAAACCAGGAGTGATCGAAATATTCTTAGAAACTTGGAAACGGTAAAGTGCTTCTAAATGGTAAGAAGTGCTGCGCTCTGCACCAGAGTTAACACCAGTT